>JBEKCP010000146.1:0-10460 GCA_050014815.1 Thermoguttaceae bacterium
GCGTCCGGGGGTTGCGGCGTGACGCGGGGTACCAAACCTCCCGGAATCGTGCAAGGCTGTTTAGCCGACCGGCGTCATAGAGGCCGCCGGGGTGCTATCGACGCCGACGCCGTAGATCAGGCTCCTCACAAGACTCCGGGATCGCCTGCGCTTGGCGGCATACTTCTCAATCAGCCAACACAACTGATCCGCCCCCATGTCCGCCAGACGCGGCTGCAATACCTCCGCGAAGTCGGCCAGGTCGTGAATGATGCCCTGGCGGTCGGGGAGTGCGTCGGCTGGGTAAGGGAAGACCTCCTGCCAGAGATCGGCCAGCATTTCGCCGTCCGCTTTGTCCAACAGGGCCTCGATCCTGCCACGATAGCCTGCCCCCGTCGCGGTGTTTGCCGCGCCATTCATAAGGGCGACCGTGATATCATCCATGGCCAAGCTCCTGCTTTCGACGTTTGAGACATATTAACGCCATTCGTCGCCGCAATCACTCCCAATTAACACTATTTCCGCATATCGGGGTCCCTTACTCCTTGCGGGTGGGTCGCGCATGCGACGAAAGCCAGGTTACAAGGAATGGTGGGGCATCGCCCTGCGGGCTCGACCCACCCTACGCCTCTGCGAAGTAGGTCCCGCTTGCCGAGCGGGACCCCGTTTCGCAAAGTCCCGCTCGGCAAGCGGGACCTACCTGAACCAGTCCCCAATATCTCCGCTCCATGCCCGCTACATCAGCAGAAACCACCACGCCACTTGTGAAACACTGCCACCCAAAAGTGCTTGCACTACCCTGAGGTCTCGAACATATTGATTGCAAGGGTTACGACGACTCTACCGGTAACTCGCAAATTCCATTCGGAGGGGCCTCGTCATGTGCCGCATGTCCAATCCGCAGAGTAAAGAGTACGAAGAGTAAGTGACAGCGGGCCTCTACCCGTACCGCCCGGTGACGTACTGCTCCGTCTCCTTGTGGCGCGGCGTCAGGAAGATGTCCAGCGTGGTGGCGTGCTCGATGATGCGGCCCATGAACATGAAGATGCACTCGTGGCTGGCGCGGCGGGCCTGGCCCATGTTGTGCGTGACGATCACGATCGTGTAGCGCCGCCGCAACTGCTCGACGAGCGACTCGATCCGTTCGACCCCCTCGGCGTCCAGGGCCGAGCAGGGTTCGTCCATCAGGATCACGCGGGGCTTCAGCGGCAAGAGCCGGGCAATGCACAGCTTCTGCTGCTGCTCCAGGCTCAGCCGCGTGGCCCGCTGGTCGAGCCGGTCTGCGACTTCGTCCCAGAGTTGCACGTCGCGGAGCGACGACTCGACCAGCTCGTCCAACTGCCGCCGCGAGAACGTCGCCCGCGGCGTGTGGACCCGCAGCCCGAATACCACGTTCTCGTAGACCGAGATCGGGAGCGGGTTGGGCCGCTGGAAGACCATGCCGACGGTCTTGCGGAGCTCGCTGAGCGAGACGTTCGGGTCGTAGATATTCTTGCCGAGGACGTGGATCCGGCCGGTCGTGGTGACGTTGCCGTAGCGCTCGTTGATGCGGTTGAAGCACCGCAGGAGCGTGGTCTTGCCGCAGCCGGAGGGGCCGATGAGGGCCGTGATGATGCCCGGCTTGATCCGCAGCGTCACGCCCTCGAGGGCCTGGAAGCCTCCGTACCACAGGTTGAGGTCCCGGGTTTCGATGCAGAAATCAGCAGCCGGTGAAGTGGGGGCGGTGGTCATGCGGCGTCGGGGTTCGCAGGCCGGTTCGTTTGTCCAAATACGAAATCCGAATACCGAAATCCTAAACAAATACGAAACACGAAACTCCGAAATTCGAAACGGATACCTAAGAAGCGCGCCGCGGCAGCGTTTTCGTCATTTCTGCTTTGATCATTTGAGATTGTTTCGGATTTCGGATTTCGAGTTTCGGATTTGATGCGTCACCTTCCATCCAGTGGTTATCCGAAATCTCCATTGACGTACCGCTGGGTCAGGCGGTTGGCGGGACGCTGGAATATCGCTTCCGTTTCGCCCTCCTCGACGAGCCGCCCCTCGCTGAGGAAGGCCGTCCGGTCGGCCAGCCGCCGCGCCTGCTGCACCAGGTTCGTCACCAGCACGATGGTCATCTCGCGCTTCAACTCGCGGAGGATGTCCTCGATCCGCATCGTGGTGACCGGATCGATGGCAATCGAGAACTCGTCGAGGCAGAGCACGTCGGGCTGATGGGAGAGGGCCCTCGCCAGCGTGAGCCGCTGCTGCTGCCCGCCGGAGAGCCGCGTGCCGAGGATGTCGAGCCGGTCTTTCACTTCGTCCCAGAGCATGGCCTGGCGGAGGCATTGCTCCACCAGCGGGTCGAGCCGGCGGCGGTCGTGGATGCCGGCGCGGCGGGGGGCGTAGGCCACGTTCTCGTAGACCGACAGCGGCAGCCCCACCGGCAGCGGAAAGACCATGCCGACGCGGCGCCGCAGCTCGTAGACGTTGCGGATGGCGTAGACGTCGCGGTCGCCCAGCAGCACGCGGCCCTCGACGCGAGCCGAGGGCGCGAAGTCGATCGTGCGGTTGATGCACTTCAAGAGCGTCGTCTTGCCCGAATTGTTCGGGCCGATAATGCCGAATATCTGCCGCGGCGGGATCACCAGCGACAGCCCTCCCAGGGCCACCCGGGAGCCGAAGCGGACCGTGACGTTTTCGAACCGGATGGGAATCGTCATTGTTTGCTTCCGAAGGGGACAGTCCCATTTTCGCTCGGGCGAAAATTGGGACAGTCCCCCATGTTACCACCTCTTCCGCACGCGGAGGTAGATCCGCAGGGCGATCGACAGGCTGTTGACGGCCAGCACCAGGCCGATGAGGACCACGGCGGTGGCATATTCGACCGACTCGGGCACGCCCTGCACCTGGGTCGCCAGGGTGAACAAGTGCATCGAGAGGGCCATGCAGCGGTCGGTCAGGCCGTAGGGCACCAGCGAGGCCCAACCATGGTCGGCCACCCACACGTAGTAGACCGCCCCGGTGAAGAGGATGGGGGCCGTCTCGCCGGCGGCCCGCGCAACCTGGAGGATCACGCCGGTGAGGATGCCGCTGGTGGAGTTGGGCAGCACGATCGTGCGGATCGTCTGCCACCGCGAGGCCCCGAGGTTCCAGCAGGCCTCGCGGAAGGCCATCGGCACGGAGGCCAGGGCCTCGCGGGTGCTGGTGATGATGACCGGCAGCGTCATGACGGCCAGCGTGCAACTGGCGGCCAGGATCGAGCGGCCCATGTGGAAGAACAGCACGAACGCCCCGACGCCGAACAGCCCGTGGACGATGCTCGGCACGCCGGCGAGGTTCATCACGGCCAGGTTGACGATGCGGGTGAGCCAGTTGTCGCGGGCATACTCGTTGAGGTAGATGCCCGCCAGGATGCCCACCGGCGCCGCCGCGGCCAGCGAGGTGAGGACGAGAAAGAACGTGCCCACCAGCGGCGCCCAGATACCGCCGGCCGTCATGTTGTTCTTCGGGTTCTCGACGAGGAAGCCCCACGAGAGCGCCGGCCATGCCTTCGCCACGAGCACGGTCAGGATGAGCAGCACCGGCAGGACCAGCGAAAGTGTGACGGCGGCCAGCAGGCAGCGGACCGCGGCTTCCTTCAGTCGCTTGCGGCTCTCCAGCGGCGTGGCGGTGAAGACCTCGCGATAGCTGAAGTGGAGCCGCTCTCCGGCCGCCAGGCTGAGCCGTCCGGAACGGAACCCCTCGGCCAATTGCTCGACGGCCGCGGGCACTCCCAACCAGGGCGACAACTCGGTGCCCTCGCCGCCGCCGGCCGCCGCGCCGCTCAGCACGAACCGGTACCGCGGTCGGCGGGGCACCCGCGCGCGGGTCGCAGCCGGAGACTCGCCGGGCCGGACCGCCACAATGTCCATCGCCGGCGCCGATTCTGGCGACCAGCGGGCAAGCCGAGCGAGCACCTCCTCGATCGACGCCATCGGGCCGAACGGCGCGCCCGGCCGCCCGCCCTCGTATGGCAGCAGATAGTATTCCAGGCTCCGGTCGCCACCGGGGATCATAACCTTCATCCGTCCGCCTTCCGCGGGTATTCACCCGCGGGTATTCACCCGCGGGTATTCACCCGCGGCTACCGATTCCTCTCCTTGTCTCCCCGTCTCCCTTTCTCACCCTCTCTTCATCCTTCCGCGATTCATGCGCCCTTTTCCGTTCGGACGCCTTTGACGATGAGGTCGGCCGCAAGGTTCACGGCGAAGCTGATCACGAACAGCATCAGGCCGATCGCGAACAGCGTGCGGCAATGGACGCCGCCCTGGACCGCTTCGCCCAGCTCGCTGGCGATCGTGGCCGTCAGTGTGCGGACCGGATCCACCAGGCTGTGCGGGATGGCTACCGCGTTGCCCGTGGCCATCAGGACCGCCATCGTCTCGCCGACCGCCCGGCCGACGCCCAGGAGCACCGCGGCCAACAGGCCGTTCTTGGCCGCCGGGAACAAGACGCGATAGATGGTCTCCCAGCGGCTTGCGCCCAGGGCCAGGGCCGCCTCGCGATAGGAGTCGGGAACGGCCTTCAAGGCGTCTTCGCCGACCGAAACGATGATCGGCACGCTCATCAGGGCCAGCAGGATTCCCCCGTTCAACAGGTTGATGCCCACGGCCGCGCCGGTGGTCCGCAGGATCAGCGGGCCGAGCACCATGTAGCCGACGAACCCCCAGACGATCGACGGGACGGCCGCCAGGAGCTCGATGAGCACCTTGAGGACCTCCTTCATCCTCGGTCCGGCGAATTCGGACACGTAGACGGCCGCGCCGAGGCCCAGCGGCACGGCCATGAGCATCGCCAGGCCCGTCACCGCCACGCTCCCGACGAGCATGGCCAGGGTCCCGTAGTGCGGCTGGATGGGCGAGGTCGGCCGCCAGACGGGGCTCGTGAAGAATTCGACCACGTTCAGCTTGCCGCTGATGATCACCGGCCACGCCACCCAGAATACGAAGAAGAGGATGCTCCCGACGAACAGGATCGAGCTCCATCCGCACAGCCGGATCAGCAACTCGACCGCCGGCTCGCTGCGGTCGGCAAGCGTGCCCAGCAGGCGGCCCAGGCTTGGAGGGTTTGCCGGCAGCGGCGTGTCGGTTGATTTCCAAATCTCAAATCTCAAATCTCAATTCCCAAACAAATCTCAAATCCGAAATCCGAAATCTCAAATCTCAAGTCTGAGATTTGCATTTTGCATTTTGCATTTTGCAATTTGCAATTTGCATTTTGCAATTTGCATTTTGCATTTTGCAATTTGCATTTTGCATTTTGCAATTTGCATTTTGCAATTTGCATTTTGCAATTTGCAATTTGCATTTTGCAATTTGCAATTTGCAATTCTCAATTTGCAATTCCTCCCCCCTTGGGCACGTAGCCTTGTTGCGCTACAACCGCCTGGCCCTGGGGCGAGAGGATCCAATCCAGGTACCGGCGGACGGGCCCGGCGGGATCGCCCGCCGTATAGATCTGAAGCGGCCGCGTGATGGGGTAGGAGCCGTTGCGGGCATTCTCGACGGTAGGCGCGACGCCCGGCTCGCCGCGGCGCTTCGACACCCGCAGCATCTTCACCCCCGGCGCGTCGTAACCCATTCCGCTGTAACCGATCGCGCCGGGCGTGTGGGCGATCAATACAACCACGTCCTTCGATCCGCTCTGATCGATCGAGCCCAGCTTGTAGTCCCGATGCTTCCCCAGCACGGCCTCCTGGAAATAGGCGTACGTGCCCGAGCTGTTCTGCCGGTTGAGGAAGACGATCCGGTCGTTTCCGCCAGGCGGCTCGGCAAGCCCAAGCTGAGACCACCGGGTGATGGCGCCATCCTCGCCATAGATCTCCGCCAATTCGTCCAGCGAGATCGAGTCCAAGGGATTGTCCCGGTGGACGTAGACGGCCAGGGCGTCGTAGCCGACCACCGTTTCCTTGGCCTCCAGGCCCCGCTTGTCCAGCAGATTCTGGATCTCCTTGGGCGTCATCTTGCGGCTGCTGTCGGCCAGGTCGCAGTTGCCGTCGATCAGGCTGGCGATCCCGACCCCGGACCCGCCGCCAAGCACCTGGACGCTGATCTCCGGGTGCAGTTTGTGGTACTCTTCGGCCCAGGCCTGGGCCACGTTGACCATGGTGTCGGAGCCCTCGACGCGAATGGCGATCTGCGCCCGCTGGTCGTCGGACCCCGCCACCAGCACGCAGCCGGCGACCGGCAAGAGGAGGCCTGCAAGGGCCAGGGCCCACAGGCCTCGCCGCGGCGCCGGGTGTTCGCGCGGACCCTCCGACCGTGCGCTCGATGGCGCAAGGCGATGTCCCCAGGGAACCGTTCCCCCCGCGATTGTGGTCCGACGCACTGACACGCCAGCCCTTCCTCACCCGGATGCCCCGGCCGCAGTCCCGCGGCCGCGACGAATCCATATTATCCAAGAGTCTAACGGAGGTGGGGTCCGATAACCATCCACTAACAAAGATGGCTAACAAAACGCTAACAATCCCCCTGCTCCCCCGGGACCGTCAGGTCTGCCGGCTTCGCTTGATGGCCAGGTCCCGCTCGGGGGCGGTCATGGCGAACACCGCGTCCCACATCGCCTGGTCCTCGCCGGTCCAGGTGCGGCCTCGGCGGCCCATCGCGATCTTGGCCGCCTGATAGAGCCGCTGCTTGCCGAAACCCTCCGTCACCACCCCATCGAGGAACCAGGCAAAGGAGGGAATGAACTTCGGCAGCAGGTTGCCCGGGGTCGCGATCAGCGTCATTGCCCCCACGTAGGCGCCGGTGTTGAAAAGCGTGCCGATCGACGTCCTCGCATGATCGCCGATCAGCGAGCCGACCTTCGTCGAGCCGGTATCGACGGGCGTGCGGCCGTCCAGGACGACGGAGACGGCCGAGTAGTCGTTCTTGAGATCGCTGTTGGTCGTAAGGGCGCCGAGGTTGACCCACTCGCCCAGGTAGGCGTGGCCGAGGAATCCGTCGTGGTACTTGTTCGAGCAGCCTTGGATGATCGATTCTTCGATCTCGCCGCCGACGCGGCACATGGGGCCGATGGAGTTCCCCTCGCGGCACTTCGCGCCCAAGAGGAGCGACTTGCGGCCGATGTAGCAGGGGCCTTCGATTCGGGAGAAGGGATGGATTTCCGCTCCCTCGTCGATGTAGATGGGGCCGTGCTCCGCGTCCAACACGACCATGGGATGGACGACGACGCCCCGCGCGACATAGAGGTCGTCGCGGCTGCCGCGGATCGCGGAGGGCTCTTCGACCGTGCCCTCGATGCCGCGACGGCCGGCCGACCGGAAGTCCTCGACCAGTTGGCCCGCATTGGCCAGCACCAGGTCCCACGTGTAGTTCCACACGGGCAGCCCGGGAATCGCCGCTTGCGGGAGCAGCCCGGCGGCCGATTCCAGCAGGGCATCGATCGAATGCGTCTGGAGCCGGGCGAGGTCGGCCCGGTCGATCCGGGCAACGAGCACGTCGCCGCCGGCGTCCAGCACCACCTGGCTGCGGCCCTGCGGCGCCGGGTTCAGCCCGGCCGCCTTCACCCGGCCATCGACCACCACCAGATCGTCGCCCAGGAGGCTCTTCGGGTCGTTTACCGGCCAGGCGGTCTGCCGCCGATAGACCGGAGCGAGGTAGGGCGGCACGAAGCAGGCAACGTCGCTCCCGCGCAGCCGGTCCCGGAGCTTCTCGCCCAGCGAGGTCATGCCGCATCGCAGGTCCCAGATCGGCCGGCTCAGGGCCAGCGGGTAGAAATGGTGCCGCTTCGGGGTCAGTCGATCCACCAGGATCAGTCGCATCGCATGCTCCTTGCGGGTCCTGCCAGTTCCACCCAGTTTAGCCCGGATTATTCGCAGACACAATAAGTGGCACAGGCATCTTCCCTGCGTCGCTTGGGCAATGCGGCCGCCTTGGCTGGCACGGGCCGCCGCCAAGGGTAAAATAGTCACAGGCAAGAGAAGCCAGACCCGACGCCATGACGCGCCGGGCGCCCAAACAGGAGTAACGAAAATGA
This sequence comes from Thermoguttaceae bacterium, assembly GCA_050014815.1. Classification (GTDB taxonomy): domain Bacteria; phylum Planctomycetota; class Planctomycetia; order Pirellulales; family Thermoguttaceae; genus JBEKCP01. Next base: position 7,978 of record JBEKCP010000146.1, read on the forward strand.
AGCTGACGCGGACCTGGACAATCGGGCTGGCAGCCTTGCTGGCATGGGCGAATCCGGCGGCCTCGCAGGAGCCGCCCAAGCGGCCGCCGCCAAAACTGCCGGAGGGCGTTCGGGCCCTGCGGGACCTCCAGTACGTCGAGGGCGGCCATGAGCGGAACCGCCTGGACCTCTACCTCCCCGAGAAGGCCGAGGCCCGGCTGCCCCTGGTCGTCTGGATCCACGGCGGGGCCTGGTGGGGCGGCAGCAAAGAGGGCTGCCCCGCCGTCTTCCTCGCCGCCAACGGCTACGCCGTGGCCAGCATCAACTACCGCCTGAGCCAGCACGCCGTCTTCCCCGCCCAGATCGAGGACTGCAAGGCGGCCATCCGCTGGCTGCGGGCCAATGCCGCCAAGTACCACCTCGACCCGGACCACGTCGGCGTCTGGGGCGCATCGGCCGGCGGCCACCTGGCCGCCATGCTCGGCGCCACCGGCAACGTGAAGGAGCTGGAGGGCAGCGGCGGCAATCTCGACCAGTCCAGCCGCGTCCAGTGCGTCGTGGACTGGTTCGGCCCCTCGGACATGGCGAGGATGGGCCGGCAGGCCGACAAGCCGGATACCCCCGTCGCCCGCCTGATCGGCGGCCCGGTGCAGGAGAACCTGGAGAAGGCCCGCAAGGCCAGCCCGTTGAGCTACGTCGGCAAGGACTCGGCCCCTTTCCTCATCATGCACGGCGACAAGGACGACGTAGTGCCGCTGGCACAGAGCGAGGTGCTGGCCGAGGCCCTCAAGAAGGCCGGCGTGGAGGTCAATCTTGTCATCGTCAAGGGCAACGGGCACGGCGGCCCCGGGTTCAACAGCCCGGAGAACCGCCGCCTCATCGAGGACTTTTTCGCCGGGCACCTCGGCAAGACGAAAAAAGCGGAGACGCAGCCTGCCAAGAGGCCGTCTGTCGCCGTAACGATCTCCAAGGAGACGACGTACATCACCGGGCCCTGGCGGAAAGACGGCTATGTCGATTACGTCGCCGCGTTGAACGAGCGGTGCAGCAAGGGGATCACGCCCGAGAACAACGCGGCCGTGCCCTTCCTGAAGGCCATGGGGCCCGGCGAGATCCTCCCGTACCATCGCGACGAGTATTGCAGGATGCTCGGCATCCGGCCGCTCCCGGAGAAAGGGGACTATTACGTCACGCTCGACAAGTACGCGAAGGGATCGAAGGACGCGGAGAAGCCCGCCGCGAAGGCCGGCGAGGAGGGACGCGACGTTCTTTGGGAGCAACAGACGCAGGCGATGAAACGGCCCTGGTCAAAGAAGGAGTTCCCCGTTCTGGCCGGCTGGCTGGCCGCAAATGAGCGACCGTTGGCGCTGGTGATCGAGGCCTCGAAGCGTCCGCGGCGTTACGATCCGCTCATCTCCGGGGACGGCAGCGCAATGGCGATTCTCTTGCCGGCGGTGCAGGGGTCCCGGGAACCTGCCCGGGCATTGACCGCACGGGCGATGCTCCGGTTGGACGAGGGAAAGGTGGACGGGGCCTGGGAGGACCTGCTGGCCTGCCACCGCCTGGCAAGGCTGGTTGGCCAGGGGCCGACGTTGGTCGATGAATTGGTCGCCATTACGCTTGACGGGATGGCCTGTGCCGGGGACCAGGCATTGTTGCAGCACGCGCGGCTCGCTCCCGCCCGGATTGCCACAATGCGGGCCGACCTCGACAAACTGCCTCCCATGCCCCAGATGGTTGACAAGATCGACGTGGCCGAGCGGTTCATGTTCCTTGACACCGTGGGGATGGTCGCCCGGCGCGGGTTAAGCAGGCTGGTCGATTTGCTGGGCTCGTTGAGCGGCGACAGCGAACCCGGGGGCAAGAGCATGTTCAAGCCGCTGATCGACTCGACGGTCACCGCGGCGGTCGATTGGGACCAGGTGCTCCGCATGGGCAACTCCTGGTACGATCGGATGGTCGATGCCTGCCGCAAGCCCACGCGAGCCGAGCGCCAGGCGGCGCTCGACAAGATCCACGACGACCTTCGCAAGCTGACCGCGGCGAGCAACGGCTGGAAATCGCTGGGCCTGTCGATGCTGGGCGGCCAGCGAAGCGCCATTTCTGAGCGGGTTGGCAACGTCCTTGTGTCCCTGGTCGTGCCGGCGGACATGATGGTCGCCCAGGCCGAGAACCGCGGGGCGATGCAGTTCGATCTGATCCGGCTCGCCTTCGCCCTGGCCGCGTATCGCGCCGACCACGGCTCGTACCCGGCGAAGCTCGCGGACCTGGTGCCAAAATATGTCGCCGAAGTCCCGAAGGACATCTTCATCGCCGCGGAGCTGCACTACCGGCAAGAGGGCGGCGGCTATCTGCTCTATAGCGTCGGCCCGAACGGCCAGGATGACGGCGGCAAGGGCCGCGAGGACTGCAAAGAGGGCGAGGGCTGGGACGACATCGTCGTTCGCGTACCGGCGGCCACGCCCCGGAAAGATTAGGAAGCTGCCCGGAAGTTCTCCCCTCTC
>JBEKCP010000147.1:0-10436 GCA_050014815.1 Thermoguttaceae bacterium
ATCCGATGGATCCCGAAGAGGTGCCGCCGCTGCCCGGATTCGACGTGACGGAACCGACCAACACCCAGTTCTTCTTGAAAGGCCAACTGGAAGGGCGGCCTACGGAGAGCTACCGTAGCACCATATGGCCGATGTTGCGAAACCGCTACAACGCCGGGGGATCGGCCATGATCTCCGGCCCTTATGGACACGGCGACTGATGGTCTTCGACCCAATCTCCTTGGCGGCGGGGTGTCTCGCCGGCAGGGGCCCTGCCGCGGTCGCCGCTTAATCAAGTATCCCAAATCATGAAGTACAGGACGTGCCTTTATCACTGCGTACTCGCCAACGTTTGCTGCTGGTTCCTCTTGGGATGCCAGTCCTGCCCGCCCAACGGCCCCAAGGCTAAGGACGGGCCTGCTTACGATCGGCCCTTTCCTTTGGGCCAAGTGACCGACGCCCACTGGGAAACGCAGCAGACGAACGCCCAGGCGTCGGCCTTTGTCTTCTACGACCACGAGTTCACCGACAACACCGCCACGCTCACTCCCTTGGGCGAGAAACACATGCAGCAGGTCGCGTTGCGTCTCAGTCACGTTCCGTTCCCCGTGGTCGTCGAGCAAAGCGTCGACAACAAGAACCGGACGCTTGACGCCGCGCGGCGGTTGGCGGTTGTGGAAAGGCTAACCCGGTTGGGCGCGTGCAAGGTCGACCAGCGAGTGGTCGTTGCGCCGGCGATCGCCGAGGGCATCACGGCGATTGAAGGCGAGGCGGCTTACTACTCGACGATCCAGGGTGGAAATAATGCCAACGGCAATAACAGCACCGTAGCCGGCCGCGGCTTCGGCGGCTTCGGCGGCGTGCGCCAGTAATCGAGAAAGTCAGGGGGGAACCAGATTCATGCACCGCTGCAGCTTGCGATTGAGCCGCCTCGCGTCGCCTCCAAGGCGAGCCATGGGACTGGCGGAGCAGAAACGGCATTTGTCGGCGCGGGGAAGCCTGCTTGCCCTTCTCCATTGCCTGGTACTTGTCGGTTGCGCAAGCGGGCCCGAGACGCTCTGGAAGTCCCCGCGCTCGGACCCTGACGGCGAGTCTGTCCAACCCGCCGCTTCGCAAGCGAGCAAGAACCAGAGCCCCAATGTCGACACCGGCAAAGCCCAAGGGAAGAAACCGGTGCAGGCGGCGGTGCAATATAGCCGAGATCTCGGCACGGCCGCTGACGCGGAGAAGCAGGGCGATCTTACGGAGGCCCGCACGACCTACGAACGCCTGATCAGCCAGTACCCCGACCGCTACGACGCGTACCATCGGCTGGCGGTCGTCGCGGACCGCCAGCGACGGTACCAGGAGGCCCAGTCGCTCTACACCCAGGCCATCCGGCGCAACAACCGCGATCCGGATCTTTTCAACGATCTCGGCTATTGCTTTTACCTGCAGGGGAAAATGGACAAGGCGGAGAGTGCCATCTTGAAAGCCGTGGCCATGCGCCCGGCCGAACCGCGTTATCGCAACAACCTCGGCTTGGTGTATGGCCAGCAGCGGCGCTACGAAGAGGCATTGGCGCAGTACCGGCGGGCAGGCGGGGAGGGAGACGCATACTACAACCTCGCGTTTATCAAAGCATCTCAAGAGGATTTTGAGGGGGCAAAGGACTGCTTCCGCCACGCGCTGGCCGCAGACCCAACGCATGAGAAGGCGCGTCGGGCACTAGCTTCCTTCGAAAGTGCTCAGAACGACCCCGAGAAGCTCCGGAATATGGGGGCGATGGCCGATGACGCAACCAACTGGATACCCTACCTCGAGAACGGCTCGAACCACACCGAGACGGCGCAAACAGGAACTGCAGGAACCTCGACCGGCGCCAATCACGGTGCCGCGACCCAGCGTTCCGCCACCCAAGGCTTGATTGACCAGGCACAGAGTCGCGCGGCGTTGAGCAGCCAGGCAATGGCTCGCTAGTTTTTCCAGTCGAACATGGAGACATAGAAATGCGACAGATATCTGCTGTAGTTGTGTTTTTCAGCGCCGTGTTGTCCGCCGTCTGGATCCCTGCCGCGGACCCCGGCGTGGACCATTCCCGTGCTGCCATTCCCGCAGACCAGGCTGAACCGCCGGCCGTGACGATGGAATCGCCGGCCCCCAAACCGTACTGCTGCTGCGGACCCTGCTGTAGACACTGCTGCCGGGAAGGCAGGGGGTGCTGCGGGACGGCGGGCTGTTTCAACTGTTGCTGCAAGGGCAGCTACAAGTTCCCGGTACCTCCGCAGTATACCTACTTTTGGCCGGGCATTTATAGCCAGAAAACGATGACCGAATGCCTCAGTCCCTGGCGTTATGCGCCTTTGCTATCGCCCGACCTCGTGGACAGCCCGAACGCTTCGCTCGACCAGCAACGGCTGGCACCGGTCCCCGCTGCCGTCACGCAACCGGCGGCCGCCGGGGAAGCGAAGGCTGCCCGCTGAGAGAGACCCCGGAAAAAGGAGAAAAAACAGGTATCTGCCCCATTGACACATCGAGGCGAGCGGCTAGAATTAACGTGTTAACGTGGCTGCCGATCGGTGTTGTTCATGCGAAAGGATACCACGATGATCCGGGCCGGCTTTGTGATGTGCATCGTGTTGGCGGTTTTGATCATGTTCGTGGGTTACCGCGCGCTGGCTGGCAGGCAAGCGGATCCCCAGGCCGGCATTGCCGCCGGTGAAAACGCCGGCGCGGCGGGAGCAGGCGCTGGCGCCCAGCCCGCGGCGCCCAAAACCCAGATCATCGGCTCGCTGCTCCGCCTGGCGCAGACGATCTGGACGGGCGACCAGCAGGCGAACGACCAAGTGCACAACGCGTTGTCCGAGGCCGACGTGAAACTACAGGACCTGCTGGGCGAGAATTCCAAGCGCCTGATTATGGAGGCCAACCGGAGGCCGCCAACTCCGGTCATTGATTTCTACGGCCCGGGCCACGCGGTCATGGGCGTGCAGCCGCCGCGCATCAAGGCGGAACCGGCCGGCCCGGTGAACCCGCCTTCGGTTGTGCCGGAAGGATCATCGGGATCGCGATGACCGCTGGTGTCCGCGGCGCGCGTTGCTGTCCGGCGCCTGCCAGCACTCCCGCGGAGTCATCCCTTTGGGCTACGGTGTTCTTTCGTTGCCAGCCTGGGCGGACCGCAGCCGCGATTGATCTAGCTCGTCCAGCGCATCCACAATGGCCTGGGGGCTGAAGCGTGTGCCGGGGGGCATCTCGGCGCGCGCTGCGGACGTGTCCAGGTGGAGCCTGCCCTCGGCAGCCCGGCCGGTGAGGAAGTCGCGCAATTGCACCACGGCTGGGCCGGTCAACAGGATCAAGGCGGCCGGGGCAAAACAGAACATGATGGGGAAAATCATTTTTACGGGCGTCTTGTTGGCGCGGACCGCGGCCGCCTGGCGGCGGGCAACGCGAAGGTGCTCCGCTTGCTGAGCCAGCGAACCGACCAGCTCCGTGCCCAGATGGCTGCCCCGGAGCAGCAGGCCGGCCAACTGATTGGCTTCGGGGAGGTCCACCCGCTGGGCAAAGTCGCCCAGTGCCCGCCGCAGGCTTCCCAGCTCGGCATGCCGTTTCAGGAGCATGAGTTCCTGGGCGCATTCCGGATATCGGGTCAGGCGTCGGGCGACGTGGTCCAGGCTCTCGCCCAATTCGAGTCCGCCGCTGACGCACATGCCCAGCATGTCCAGGGTATCGGGGAGTGCCTCGCGGATTCGCCGCATGCGGCGGCGGCGGCGGAAGAAGACGTACACGCGGGGCAGAACCGCCAGCGCGATGGAGATGAGTGCGCCCGTGACCAGAATGGGAACCGTCCGGCTTGCGTCGGCGAAAATCGCGCACACGCCGGCCAGCAACAACGGCGCCGTCAGAAGGAGGAACCGCAAAGCATAAATCGTCTCCGGGGCGCGTGGCGTATAAATGCCCGCCTGGCGGAGCAACAACTCGAACTCGGCACGTTCCTTCTCGGACTCGGGAATTTGCGCGGCCAGGGCATGGGTCCACGGTCCGAACACTTCGGGGGCGTGTTCCTGTTCCGAGGTCGATTGCGAACGGATCTGTTCCAAGCGGAGTTCTTCGCGCGTCGGCGTCCGCACCAGCGTGCGCGCGATCAGGAAGAACGCCAGCCCGGCGACAATACACAAGCCGCAAGGGCCTGCCCACCCGGACATCAGCGCCGACCACCAGGGCACGCTGCTCAAGGCAACTTCTGCCATCGAAGTAATCCTATCTGCTGAAGATCACAGTCTCGGACGAGGAAGGCGGACTCAGTATTTTACATCGATCACGCGCCACATCCACAGGGTTCCGACCAGCAGGAGGGCACCGGCCGTGATGAGCAGGCCGGGGCCCAACTCGTGCCGCAGGAAGAATTCAAGGTATTGCGGCCGCGCCATCACCAACACGACCAACCCAACCACCGCGGCCACCACCAGGCCGATCGCCGAATACCGTCCCGCCACGGTTTGCGACCCCAGGTGGCCGAGGAACTCTTGCCGGTCACGGGCGGCGGCAGCCAGCCGGGCGGTGAAGTTGGCGAGGTTTCCGCCCGTCTGGCGATGGACGAGCACCGCCGTGGCGAAGATCTGGAACTCGGGCAGGGGGATGCGGCGGGACATGCGATCCATCACGGACACCGGCGAATGCCCGAGCCTCAGCATCGAAACGGAATAGGCGAACTCGTCCTTCAGCGGCGCGGGCATTTGCGTCGCGACCAGATCGGCCGCTTGTTCCAGGGTCTGGCCGGCGTGCAGTCCGTCGGCCAGCAGGTCCAATGCCCCCGGCAGGCTCTTTTGCATTTTGTTCAGCCGCCGCGCCTGTTGGAATCGCCACCAACCCAGCGGCAGCAGTGCTCCAAGGAAAAGGCCGGCCACGCCGGCGAGGAAGTGGTCCAGCAGCACCAGACCCAAGGTGCACCCGACTGCCGCCGAGGCGACCACGACCGTCAAGGCGGTCGCCGCGGAGATCTGGCTGCCCGATCGCTCCAACAGCAGGTAGAAACGGCGATCCAGCCAGTGGGTGGCTTCTCGGGCCAGCAATTCCGGGGCGGGTTCAGGTTTAGGAAATCCGTTGCCCAAGCGACGTTGAAACTCCGCTTCCTTGCGCTGCGCGTCGCGTAGGGCGAGCGCCACCGCCGTTACCAGGCCGGCACTGGCGGCGAAAGCCCCAACCAACACAAGCATTGTCATAGGATTCACGGTGTCACCCCTTCAGGCGAGAAGGAATGGTTCTCGACGCCGCCGAGCGGCCGCGATTCAAACAGCCGCGGGGAGACGGGGATTCCCAACTCGTACAAGCGGTCGAGGAGGACGGGGACGTTCCCCGAGGCGTGGAAGCAGCCTGTGGCCTGCCCCCGCGCGTCCAACCCCGCCTGCTGGAAGCGAAAGATCTCCTGGATCCCGTATTCGCCGTTTTCCAGGCCGGTAATCTCGGAGATTCGCATCACCCGGCGCACGCCGCCCTTCAGCCGGGCCAGATGCACCAGCAACGTGATCGCCGAGGCGATGTAGCGGCGGACGATCATCGTCGGCAGATCGAAGCCCGCCATGCTCACCATGACTTCCAGGCGGGACAGCGCATCGCGGGTGTCATTGGCATGGATCGTCGTCAGCGAGCCTTCGTGCCCGGTGTTCATCGCTTGGAGCATGTCGAGGGCTTCGCCGCCGCGGACTTCGCCGAGGATGATGCGGTCGGGCCGCATTCGCAGGGCGTTGCGCACGAGGTCGCGCGGGATCACCTCGCCGTGACCCTCGGGGGTGGGCAGCCGCGTTTCCATGCGGACGACGTGTTTCCGCCGCAATTGCAATTCGGCGGAATCCTCGATCGTCACCAGGCGTTCATCCGCGGGAATGAAGGCCGACAAACTGTTCAGGAGCGTGGTCTTTCCCGCCCCCGTGCCGCCGCTGATCATGATGTTGACGCGGCCTTCGACCGCGGTCTTGAGGAAGGCGGCCATTTCCGGGCAAATGGACCCGTACCCCAGCAGCCGGTCCATATCGAGCGGCACTTTGCCGAACCGCCGGATGGAGAGCGAAGGCCCGTTCAGCGCCAGCGGGGGGATGACGGCGTTCACGCGCGAGCCGTCGGGGAGGCGGGCATCCACCATCGGCGACTGGGCGTCGATGCGGCGCCCCACGCGCCCCACCACCCGCTGGATGATCTGCATCAGGTGCTCTTCATCCGCGAAGACGGTGTTGGTTTCCTGAAGCCGGCCGAGACGCTCGACGTACACCTCGTTCGGCCCGTTCACCATGATGTCCGTCACGTCGGGATCTTGCATGTAAGGCTCGAGCGGTCCCAGCCCAAAGGACTCGGCCATCAATTCGTCGATCAATCGCTCCTCGTCCACGCTGGAAAGCATGTCCCGCCGCGAGCGGAAGAGTTTTTCCGCCAGGGCCCAGATGTGACTGCGGAGATGGGCCTCGTCCAAAGTGCCGATGCGCGAGAGGTCGAGCGAGTCGATGAGCTCGCGGTGCAGGCGCGTCTTCAGTTTCTGAAAACCGCTTTCAAAGGGGTCCGGCGCGCGAGGTTCGCCGCCTTCGGCCGATCTCTCCCGGCGCGGTTCCTCCAACGAAGGCTGCTCGAAAGTGGGGTGGTGACGATTCATGCGACGACTTCCTCCAATTGCCCCATGACACCCCGCGCGAAGCCGGCAAAGCTCGCATTGATGCGCGCCAGGGACGACAGTCGCATCAGCGGGACGCCCTGGTTGCGGGCTCGGGTGACGAGGGCGTTGTTCTCGGGCAGCGTCCAGAAGAGTTTCATGTGCAGGGCGGCCTCAACCTTGGCTTGCTTGACCTGTCCGCCCCCTCCATAGCCGTTGAGCACCAGCTTGAAACGATCGCGAGCCAGGCCCATCCCGGTCAGCGTCTCCAGTGCCCAGTGGACTCGCCGCAAGCCGGGCACGTCGGCGCGGACCACGAGGCCGACGAGATTCGACTGCCGCATGGCCTCGACGTGGTGGTCGCTCAGCGAGTGGCCCAGGTCGACCACGACCAGGGGATACATCGTACGCAAGAGGATGAAGACTTGCCGGACAGCGGCGCGGCTGAGTTCGCACTGCGGCACGGCTCCGCCGGCCGGGCAGCCGGCTTGCGCCAAGACGTGGATCCCCGAGGAATGCTCGACCATCGCGGCCGCCAGCATCTTCGCGTCCAGGCGCTCCCACTGGCTGCACACGTCGGCCACCGTGTACTTGGGCTCCACGTCCAGGAGCGAGCAAAGGTCGGTCGGCGGTGGGTTCAAGTCCAGCAATGCAACCTTCCTCGGAGACGATTTCGAGCCGGTGCCGACCAGGGCGGCCGCCAGGTTCACCGCCGCGGTGGAAACCCCCACGCCGCCGATGGGCGAGAACAGCGAAACGATCTTCCCTCGCTGGCTCAATTGCCCTTGGCCGCTCTCGATGTGCTTCAAGGCGTCAGACAACCCTTCACGAATCTTGCCGAGGTCGAGAAACTCTTTCGCGCCGGCACGCATCACGTCGCACACCAGAGAAACTTGCGGTTCTCCGGCCGCCAGGATGGGAACATCCGTAATCTGATGCGCGGTGCGAATCGCCGCCAACGCCTCCTCTTGGGCGCCGTTGCAGCGGACCATGACGAGGTCCGGGTGAACCGCCGCCAATCGCCCGGGGAGGCTGCCGTATTCGACGACATCTTCCATCTCGCAGGTCAGCCCCTCCCCGAGCAAGATGCGACGCAATTCCTCGCTACGGTTGACTTGCGTGTCTGCCAATACAATCCGCATTTTCGTCACCTCAAAAAAAGGCTCATAATTATGGTTCTGCCTGCGAACATTCCTTCCGTCGATTCTCCTCCACACATCCTGCTAGCGCGACAACCTCAGCTTGTAGAGATACGGGTTTCTTTCCGGGTTCAAGGGGTCGTTCGCATCCGGCGGCACGGTCCACAGCGTGTGATGGATCAGAAAGCACGGCTCGACCCGAACGACCAGGCGGCGATCGACCACGCCGGCTCCCATGATGACACAAGCCACAAAGCCGTCCAGCGCGACCGTGGCGGCGGCGTTGGGATCGGCCGGGGCGATTTCGCGGTAGAGCGGAAAGGCCCGCTTCTGCCCCACCGCCGCTTGGATTGCGTCTTTCAACGTCTCCGTAAGCGGGTCGCTGCCGTCGGCCAGCGAAGTGCCCGCCACGAGGAACGGCCGGGCCGGCGTGCCCGGACCCAGGACTCCGCCCGAGGATGGCAGGTCGGTCGGTAGGATCCCGACCGCCACCTGCCTGGCGAGTTCGCCCGGGTCGGCCGATCCGCGGTAGAACAGCACGGCCGCGTTCGGTGTGGGCGGAAGTTGCTGGTCTTCCGGCGGCTGAGCCGCCTTCAGCCGCAATATCATTTCACGGATGCCGTTGCCGTTGCTGTCCGTGTCCCGCTCCGACCTCCAGGCGTCCCGCGAGATCGCCAACGGCATGACCGGCGAGGGCGCGTCGGCGATGGGACGAAAGCCGACGACGAGGTTGTCCAGGGTGGCGTAGGCCCCGCCCCGGATATCGACGGCATGCGTGGCGCCGGCAACGTTTGCCAAGTAAGAAACCGGATGACTTCCCGTGGCCAAACGGCCGCACAACACGCAGACGGTGTTGTGCCGGGATGCCGACTCGTCCAAGTGGCAAGGCCGCCGGGCGACATCCGCCACGAAGCCGGTGCGGACGGCCACGTCGGCCCACTCGGTCCGCAGCGAGGCGGCCCCCGCCTCGTTGTTCCGCCGGCAAGTGTCGGCAGCCGCCTGCGCCGCTGCAAGCTGCCGCTGGCCCAAGTCGGGGGCCAGCGGCTCGCCGGCGTCCTGGAGCAACCGCTCGTCAAGCAATTCGGGGGCGGCGGCCAGCGCCATCGCGTCGCACTTGTGTTGCATGTCGCGGTTGACCAGGACCAGGAAGTTCCAGTTGACCACCAGCGCGGTGACCAGGACGAGCAGGAACACCAGGAACATCGCCAAGATCGTCACGGCGCCGCGGCGATTGCGGCGATGGTCCGCCCGCCGCGACGGCCCCCTCCGCTTTGCGTCGTTGGTCAATAGTTGCAGCGACATCGCCCGAACTCCGTCTTCCGTCTGGTCCTAGTGATTAGTTCGTGGCCGGCGTTGCGGGCGTGGGCTGGGGCCCCGCCGGCTTCGCGGCGGGCGTCGGCTGACCGGCGCCGCCGGCATCGCGCGATGCTGTCGGAGCAGCCGGCACGTCCCCGTCACCTGCAGCCGGGAGCTGAAGCGCTGCGCCAAAACGCACCGTCTTCTTCTTGCCACAAGTGAGGCACTTCTTCGGCTTCGTGCCGGCAACGTTCACCTTCGGTGCGGCGGCGTTCTGCCCGGGGGCAACCTGGTCAACGTCGGGCGACACGGCGGCTTCCGTGGACAACAATTCGCCGGCCTCGTTGAACACCACTTGACGCATCTCCGAGGCGCGGTAGACCTCGACGACCTTTCGGACCACCGGTTCGACGATGGGCTGCAACGGCGGCGGCGGCAACGGCGGCAGGCCCAGCAAGTCGAACTTGTTGATCAGGTTGCGGTTGCCCTCGGCCAGGACCCCCGCGTCCTTGTCGCTGCTGCTGCAAAGCGTCACGTTGATGGTGCCGTACTGCTGCGCGAGGATCAGGCGATTCGCCTGTTCCGGCGTCGCCTCCACGGTAATGCCAACCTTGTCCCTGCCCGCAGAGAACAACGCCGCATCCTTGCTCGCGGGACCGGAGGCGAGGACCTTAAGCTTCCGCATGAGATTGACGGTCGCCGTGCCGTCCACCTCGGGGTGGTCGCTGTCGAAGGTCAGCGAGATGTCGACGAACGACCCGGACAGGATCGCGCCGTTGGAAGCGATTGCATCATCGACCTTCAGGGTCACGGCCCGGTAGCCGGGTCGCAACTGGTCGGCCATCTTTGGCACCGTGCCCGGCTCATACAAGTCTGCCTCCCGTATCGGAAACCCGGCGAGGATAGTGGTCTTGACCAGCCGGCCCACCGCCCGCGCCTTCACGCGCATGGCTCCCGACGGCGCACCCTCCGCCGGGACTTCGACCGTTTGCGCGTCGCGGTCGCCGATGCGGGCATACGGCGTCAAGTTCGTCTGGGCTACCACGACGGTAACCGTCTTCGGATTTTCCACAACGGCCACCACCGGTTTCGGCTCCAAGATGCGCTTGGCGCCATACGCGGCGACCAGCCCGAACACGACCGCGACGGCAGCCAGCGTCACGGTCTGGGGTCGAATGGAACTCATGGGATTGCTCTCCTGTAGTAAGAAGCATTCTTCAGTACCAAAACAATGTTGCTCTATTCTTTTCGCATAACGTACTGACCTCGAATTTGTTTGCCCGAAAGGTCGAAACCCGGGAAACGCAGCATGGTGTTCAGCGCGGCCTTGTCGGCGTCGACGCTCACGGTCACGCTGACGCGGTCGCCGGGCAAGTTGGCGACCTGAATGTCGTCGTCGCGCAGGGAGG
>JBEKCP010000148.1:0-10953 GCA_050014815.1 Thermoguttaceae bacterium
AGTAGCGTGGAGCGACCGCTACTTTCGCGGAGCGAAAGGCGACAATCCAGCCAGCCTACTCTTTCCGCAACAGAATCTACGTTAGGATTAAATGGGGGACCGTCCCAGGCATGTTCCCAAAGGTGGTATCCTTGTTGGGCCTGCAGCGAGTCTTGCGGAGTCGGGCACGGCGGGGCGTGCTGGTCGGGGTGGCCTGCGCCTTGATCTGCTGGCTCCTGGACGGCACCTCCTGGGTCCGCGATCTGGAGCACCATGCCTACGACAACTGCCTGGGCTTTCGTGGCCGGCGGACCAGTCAAGCCAAGATCATCATTGTGCGTCTGGACAATCCGTCTCTGGAGAAACTCGGCAAGCCCTTGGTGTTTCTAAGCCCGGAGTTGGCTGATGTCGTCAAGTATCTGCACGACGCCGGGGCGGCCTCCATCGGACTCGATGTGCTCGTGCCGGACCAGGAGAACAAGGAGACGATGGAGTTCCTGGGGCACGGTGGCCCCGGCGAGGCCGAGGCCATGGGCCGCGCGGTCGTCCAGGCGGGCAACGTCGAGCTGCCCGACATCATGCGCGAGGGCGAAACGCCGCTGTTGCCGATGTACGAGTGGAGGCTGCTCGACCCGGACTGGGCCGACTTGGGTTGCGTCGACCTGTCCGAAGACGCCGACCAGTGTGTGCGGCGGCAAGATCTGACGGCACAGGACCCTTCAAGGCAGCTTTACCCGTCCTTCGCCGTGGCCGTCTTCACCAAGGCCGGCAGGATGGCGCCGCCGGAGTCCGCGGACGATCCCCTGCTGTTGGACGGACGGCCCATCCCCTTGGATCACCGTGGCGCCATGCGAATCAATTACGTCGGCCCGCCGGGGACAATCCCCCATGTACCGTTCTACGACGTCCTGGAGGCCGCCCGCGGAAAACGATCGCTCCCGCAGGACTGGCGCGGAGCCATGGTCCTGATCGGCCGGACGGCGCCGCGCGTGGAAGACACACATCACGTCCCCCGCATGAATCTGTCAATCGCCGAGATCCTGCAGTCTACCTGGAGCCGTCATGCGACGAACGAGGTGCCGGGCGTGGAAATCCACGCCAACATCATCGCTACGCTCGCCGACCGGAGGTTCCTCGTCAGGCCCTGGTGGCTGAATACTCCAATCCTGCTCATCCTGGCCGGAGCAATCTTGGGAACGGCCTTCAGCCGGCTGAGCCTCGAGGCGGGGGCCGCCCTCCTGGCGGCCTATCTCGTCGCGTGGCAGGCATTCTGCCTGCTGGCCTTCCGCTATGCCGATTGGCCGGTCGAGCAGGTCGCGATGTTCACCCTGGGCATTCTGCTCTACGGGGTTATCTTCGGCCTCCGCTGGCGGGTGATCCGGCGGATGATGGGAATGATCAAGTCGGAGGCCGTTGCCCAGGCCCTCGAAGCCGAGCCAGGCAGACTCAAGCTCAAAGGCCAACAGCGCGAAATTACCGTGCTCTTCACCGACGTCCGCAACTTCACCGATTTTTCCGAATCCCACACCGCATCCCAAGTGGTCGCGCTGCTGAACGAGTTCTTCTCCACCGTGGTGCCCCTGATCGAGGCCGAAGGCGGCATCGTCAACCAGTACCTGGGGGACGGAATGATGGTCCTCTTCGGCGCCCCGCGGTCGCAGCCGGACCATGCCCTGAGAGCGGTCCGGGCCGCCCAGGGCATCATCGCCCGCGTCCACCAGCTCCAGCACCGCTGGGCCCAACTGGGCGCCGAGGCATTCCGCGTCGGCATCGGCGTTCACACGGGCAAGGCCGTGGTCGGCACGATCGGCAGCCCCCGCCGGCTCGATTACACCGCCATCGGAGACACCGTCAACACCGCCTCGCGGATCGAGTCCGGCAACAAGCAACTGCAATCCGAGATCCTCGTCAGCGAGGCCACCGTGGCCGCCCTCCCCGAGGCCGAGCGCCGGCGGCTGGCCCTCACCTGGCAGGAAAGCACCCTCGCGGTCAAGGGGAAACGCGAGCCTCTGAAAGTCTTTGCGATCGGGGCCACTTGAAACTTGCCGGGAAAACGCGAGGATTACAGAAACCGTGGGAACAAGAGCGGGTATTGACCCGGCGAAATGCACAAGGGAATCACGAAATCCCGAAAGAACGAAAACTCGAAGGAAGTCAGGGAAACGATTTGAGCACGTTCGATGGATTTCCCCCGTTTTTCGGGCTTTCGTTCTTTCGGGCTTTCGTGATTGTCCGCTTTGCCCAATATAGGGTCTAACCAAGAAAGTGTTGACAAAGGAGAAGATCATGGCCAAGCGACTCCGCTGGATTGTGCCGCTCGTTGTATTGTGCCTGGGCATCGCCGCCCATGCCGAGGCCGCCGTCCCGGCAGCCCGGGTCCTGGAGACTAAAGGCAAAGTCGTCGTCAAGCCCAAGGGCGACGACTCGCGCGAGCTTGCCCCCCTGGACACGGTGTACCTAGATGAAAAAGTGGTCCTGGTGTCGGGATCCTCCGCGGTGCTGGCCTTCCGCGCCGACGGTCATATCGAGCGGCTCTCGCAGCCCGGCGAAGTCGTTGTCACCAAGACCGGCTGCGATCCGAAGACCGGCGTCGAAGTATTGGAGGCCCCCGAGCGGCACAAGAAGTTGGTGAGCGCCACCGTCATGTCGCTGCACCCGCGGGGGTCGGCGGGGGTCACGATCTTCCGCAGTGCGGGCCCCGGCAAGCCGCCGCCCATGCGCATCAGCCCCGTGCGCGGCTCGACCATCCTGACCGAGCGTCCCCGGCTTGCATGGTCGGCGGTGCCGGACGCCGTCCGCTATGAAGTCGCCGTGAAAGTCGACCCCAAGGGTTGGGGCATGACGACCAAGGAGACGCAAGCGGACTATCCCGGCGATCCCCCGCTGAAGCCCGGCAGCCTCCATGAATGGTTGGTGACCGTGACACTTGCCGACGGAACCACCCGCCATGCCTGCGAAGGCGAGTTCACCGTGGCCACCGAGGAGCAGCGGGCCCGGGCGGCCGACTTGAAGCCCCTTGCCACGGGGACCGACGTCGCTTATCTCGCGCTGGCCGCCGTGTGGTACGACGAGAACAACATGATCCCGGAAGCGGTGGCGGCCTACGAACGGCTGGTCTCGCTCGAGCCCGGCGTTGCGGTGTTCCATTTCGCGCTCAGCCGTCTCTACATGCGGGAGGAGCGCCCGGCCGACTCGCAAAAGGCCTACGCCCGGGGCAGGCAGCTAAAGCCGCTGCCGGCCAAGCCGCCGCGTCCCAGTTGGCTGCCGAAGGGGTGACTCCGAGCGGTCCGCCATACGCTCAAGGGGGCGCACGTCACTCGATCTCTGCCAGAATGCCGCCGGGCTCGCGAGGGTGGAGCGATTGGGTCGTGCAGTCGACCAGCAAGTCGAGCTCCTCCAAAACGATGGCTCCGATGAGCGCATCCGTGCGGCGCGGCTCCACGACGGCCGAAAAAACGCCGTGTCGCCCGAGGAGCCGCAGCCAGACGTTGCTCACCTGCGGCCGTTTCTCCTGCCTGTGG
Source organism: Thermoguttaceae bacterium (assembly GCA_050014815.1). Taxonomy (GTDB): domain Bacteria; phylum Planctomycetota; class Planctomycetia; order Pirellulales; family Thermoguttaceae; genus JBEKCP01. The sequence continues at coordinate 3,501 of JBEKCP010000148.1, forward strand.
TCGGCATAGCGCACCAGGATCTCGCCTTCGGCCTGCAACTGCAACTCGTCAGCGACCCACTGCGGCAGGACGAGCCGCGCGGCCCCGCTATCCACGACGCCGGATACCGCTACGTGTTTTACGCCTTCCGGGATCACAGCCGTGGGCGCGGCCTGCACAACATCGCGATTGTTGGCGACCACGAACTCGACCGAGAATCGCCCCATTGCCGTCGCTCGCCTCATTGCATGGACCTCCGGGCCGGGAATGTACCATGACCATCTTATTCTACCCTGTTCCGGATTGAATTAACAGGCCGGGCAGATTCCCAAGGGGGCTGCAGGCCGGTGTAGAAAATGTGCGAGAACTATTTTCCCGCCGTGACAAGTCGGCTCTTACGTGGCCTGCTACGTCGTTGGATGGTCATGAAAAACGGTTCCGGCAGCTTTTCCGGGTCCCTTTCTGGCTCTTTTCTGGCTTTTCTGGCCCAGATGGCCGACTTATGCCAACTGCGCGGTTTGCGGCTGAATCGCGTGCGACGGACTGTGGTGAACGAACATGTCGAACTGAAAGAACACCAGTGCGATGACTTCACCAGTATTGAAAAGGATCTCGTGGCGGCACTTGGGCTCGTCTACAACGTCGACTTCATCATAGAGCCACTGGCGCTGAAGCGAAGCTGGGGATTACCCTGGCGGGCCGGCCTGCTCGTGCTCCATCATGTGGGTCTTGGCAATCACCGTCACCCCGTTGTCGGTGACGGTGAAGCCGCGGGCGCGGTCCTGGTCGTGGTCGTAGCCGACCTCGATGCCGGCGGGGATTTGGGCCTCCTTGTCGATGATCGCCCGGCGGACCTTCGCATACCGCCCGACGTTCACGCCCTCGAACAGAATCGAGTCGGCCACCTGCGAGTAGCTGTTGATGCGGACGTTCGGGCCGAGGATCGACCGCTCCACCTGGCCTCCGGAGATGATCGTGCCCTGGCAGACGATGCTGTCCAGGGCCTGGCCGCGCCGGGCGGTCGCCCCCTTCTCCGCGAAGACGAACTTCGGCGGCGGAAGGTTGGGCTGGAACGTCCGGATCGGCCACCGCTGGTCGTAGAGGTTCAACTGCGGATCGACCGAGACCAGGTCCAGGTTCGCCTCGTAGTAGGCGTCCAGCGTCCCGACGTCCCGCCAGTAGGCGTCCTTCTTGCGGTTCTCGTCGAGAAACGGGTAGGCGAACACGCGGTGCGTGCGGATCACCGACGGGATCAGGTCGTGGCCGAAATCGTGCTTGCTGGCGTGCTGGGTCGCGTCGAGGCAGAGCTGCTCGAAGAGGAACCGGGCGTTGAAGAGGTAGATGCCCATCGAGCCCAGCACGTGCTCGGGGTCGCCGGGGATCGTCTTGGGATGCTCGGGCTTCTCCTCGAACCCCACGATGCGGCTCTCGGCGTCGGCCTCCATCACGCCGAGTTGGCCGGCGGCCGCCGCCGCGGAGACCCTCAGCGCGCCGACCGTCACGTCGGCGTGCGTCTCGACGTGCCGCTCGACCAGCTTCATGTAGTCCATCTTGTAGATGTGGTCGCCGGCGAGGATGATGACGTGGGTGGGGCGTTCCTTCTCCATCGTGTAGATGTTCTGGTAGACGGCGTCGGCCGTGCCCTGGTACCAGTGCTCGTCGATCCGCTGCTGCGGCGGCACGACGTCGATGAACTCGCCCAGTTCGCGGCACAGGTAGCCCTGCCAGCCGAGGCTGATGTGGCGGTCCAGGCTCCTCGCCTTGTACTGGGTCAGGATGAGGTTCTTGCGGACGCCGCTGTTGAGGCAGTTCGAGAGGGTGAAATCGATGATGCGGTAGATGCCCCCGAAGGGCACGGCGGGCTTGGCCCGGTCGCGGGTCAAGGGCTCCAACCGGGACCCCTTGCCGCCGGCAAGGATCACCGCCAGAACGTCTTTCATCTCGACTCGACTTGGCACGGTTTCCCCTGTCATGGTCCCCTCTCCCCTTGGGAGAGGGTTAGGGTGAGGGGAATTCAAGAATAGCGTATCTGGGGCGACTTCCCCTCACCCCCGGCCCCTCTCCCGAAGGGAGAGGGGAGGCTTTATCGCTTCGAGAACTGTGTGCCGCGCCGCGCGCCGCGGAGGCCGTATTTCTTGCGCTCTTTCATGCGGCTGTCGCGGGTCAGCATGCCCGACTCACGCAACGGCGCCAAATTGTCCTCGCTGAGCTTCTTCAGGGCCCTGGCAATGCCCAGCTTGCAGGCATGGGACTGGCCGGTGATGCCGCCCCCCTGGACGCGAATCAGGACGTCGACCTGGTCGCGGCGGCCGGTCTGGACCAGCGGGGCCACGACGGCGTTGCGATGGTCCAGGTTGTGGAAGTACTCGTCCAGCGGACGGCCGTTGATCGTGATCGCGCCCCCGCCCGTGCGGAGGCGAATCCGCGCGACCGACGTTTTCCGCCGCCCGATCCCCAGAATGTCGCCTGCGCCTTTAACGGTCAGTGTGGCTGTCATGGATTCACTTCACTCCGAGTTCTTTCGGTTCGGGCTGCTGGGCCTGGTGCGGATGCCGGCTCCCCGCGTAGATCTTCAACTTCTGGATCATCTTGAAGGCGAGCTTGTTCTTGGGGAGCATCCGGCGGACGGCCTCGTAGAGGATCTTCTCCGGCTTGCGTTTCTTCCGCGCCGCGGCCGTCTCGACGTGCAGTCCGGGATAGCCCGTGTACCACGTGTACTGCTTCTCGTCCCACTTGTTGGGGTCGCTGAAGATGATCTTCTCGACGTTGATGACGACCACGTAGTCGCCCGTGTCGATGTGGGGGGTATAGGTCGGCTGGTGCTTGCCCATCAGGATGACGGCAATGTCGCTGGCCAGGCGGCCCACGACCTTGTCCGTGGCGTCGACCAGCCACCACTTGGGCTCGATCTGGCCCGGCCTGGCCATGTAGGTTTTCGTCATTACCATGGTACGAATCTCGGCGGGATTCTCGTTTCTGCCGGCCCGAGGCCGGGAAACCCTGTAGTTTATCGGTTTATCGACCACCTGACAAGCCATGCCGCCGAAGGTTTCGGGGCCGCTTGCGGCTTCGCAAGGTGGCATTGCCCAAAAGGGGGGATTTGCAACCGGTCCGTCACCACGCAATAATTCGGCATCCCATCCCAATGACGAGGACTTATGATCGTAGGAATTCCCCAGGAGACGTTTCCGGGAGAAAGGCGGGTCGCCCTGGTGCCGGCCCTTGTCCCTAACCTTGTCAAGGCCGGCCTTGAGGTCCGCATTCAGTCGGGCGCCGGGGTGTCGGCAGGGTTTCCCGACCGGCAGTATACCGAAAAGGGGGCCAAGATCGCTCCCAACCGGGAGGAAATCTTCGCGGCCGATGTCATCCTCGGGGTCCGCATGGCCGGGGCGAACCCGGCGGCCGGAAAGGCGGACCTCGCCCGGCTGCGGCAAGGCCTGATCCTCATCGGGATGTGCGACCCGCTGGGCGAGCCCCGCGCGATCCAGGAGGTGGCCGCCCGCGGGGCCACGCTCTTCGCCCTGGAGAGCCTGCCGCGGATCACCCGGGCCCAGGCCATGGACGTCCTTTCCTCCCAGGCGACGATCGCCGGGTATCGGGCCGTGCTGCTGGCCGCCACGGTCCTGCCAAAGCTCTTCCCCATGATGATGACCGCCGCCGGCACGATTACGCCTGCCAAGGTCTTCGTCGTCGGGGCGGGGGTGGCCGGCCTGCAGGCCATTGCAACGGCCAACCGGCTGGGAGGCGTGGTGTCGGCCTATGATGTCCGGCCGGCGGTCAAGGAGCAGGTCCAGAGCCTCGGGGCAAAATTCGTCGAGATGCCGCTGGAAACCACCGCCGCCGAGACCAAGGGGGGCTATGCCCGGCAAATGGACGAGGAGTTCTATCGGAAGCAGCGGGAGTTGATGGCCCGGGTAGTGGCCCAAAGCGACGTGGTGATTACCACGGCGGCCGTGCCGGGCAAGAAGGCGCCCGTCTTGGTCACGGCCTCGATGGTCGAGGGGATGGCCCCCGGCTCGGTGGTCGTCGATCTGGCGGCCGAGCGGGGCGGCAACTGCGAGTTGACCCAGCCCGGCCAGACGATCGTCCACCAGGGGGTGACGGTTCTCGGCCCTCTGAACCTGCCCTCGGACATCCCCAATCACGCCAGCCAGCTCTACGCGAAGAACATCGTGAACTTCCTGCTGGCCCTGGTGAAGGACGGGAAGCTCTTGCTGGACCTGGAGGACGAGATTGTCCGCGGCACGCTGGTTGCCCGCGACGGCCAGGCGGTCGGCGCCGGGGTTGTTGTTTAGCGGGCGGGCCGGGTACCCCCTGGGTGCGCCGCTGGTTCGCGAAGGAGACCAAGTTGAGCGACATAATGACGCGGTTCATTTCTTACCGAGTCAGCATTCGCCGTGTGGCTCTGGCCACGGTGGGGGCCGTGGCCGTGGTGTTGGCGGCCTTATGGCATTACGGCGTCCTGGCGTCCTTCATGCCGCGGCCACCCGCCAACGCAATCATGGTCATCGCGCCCTACCGTTACCACGGGACGTGGGTTTTCGACGATCCAAGGGCGGGCCTGGTTCGCGAGCCGTTCGTCGGCGGCGTTCCAGAGATGATCGACTTCTTGGTGAAGGACATCCCCGACGCCCAGAAGGGCTTCCGGCTGACCTTCTCCGCCCGCGAGTTCCCCGGCTATCAAAAGAAGCTCACGTGGGTGCGAGGCGATTCCACGGGGAACTGGTACCGAACGGAGGATCCGCCCATGGAGGGCTGGCTCTGCCCGGCACTGTTCAAGTACTACCGGGAAGCCCCGAAAGACCTCTACGTGAAGGCAGAGGCGAAACAATGATCGGGGCTGCCGTGGCTTTGCGTCTTCGCGCCTTTGCGTGAGATACGCCTTGTCGCGGGCAAGCCGTCCAGCCACGCCCTTTCAAGGCGTGCCACCCATCACTAATTCTGGTTGTCGAGTGGCGATCATCCGACTGTCTCCGTGCCCCAACGCGGCGCATCCAGGGGGTACCCGGCCCGCCCGCTAAACAACCGGCATACTCCGCCCGTACAGCACCTCCGGACAAATATCAGCGCCATTGCTCCACTCGACCGTGTCGAAGCTGACGCGAACGGAACGAAAGAGCGGCTCGTCTCTGAGGGCTGCAAAGATGCCCATATCCAGGTAGGCATTCACGTCGAACACGCGCTGCTCGCCGGCGTCGAAGGTCAGCAGCAACCGGTAGCCGGCCAGGGGCACAACGGAACGGACCGCGTGGGAAACTGTCTCCATGGCACTCCTCCGCGGCGGGCAAGCCCGCCCGCTAAACGTTGCGGTCGCCTCTCAGTGGCTTTTCAGCAGCCGCACCATCTCGGTGAGCGTCTTCTTGGCGTCGCCGAAGACCATCATCGTCTTCGGGTCGTAGAATAGCTCGTTGTCCTCGCCGGCGAAGCCCGGCTTCAGGCTCCGCTTGAAGATGATCACGGTCCGGGCCTTGTCGGCGTTGAGGATGGGCATGCCGTAAAGCGGGCTGTCCTTCTTGTACCTGGCGGCCGGGTTCACCACGTCGTTCGCCCCCACCACGAGCACCACGTCGGTGTTCTGGAAGTCGTCGTTGATCGCGTCCATTTCCAGCAGGTGGTCGTAAGGGACGGCGGCCTCGGCCAGGAGCACGTTCATGTGGCCCGGCATGCGGCCGGCCACCGGATGGATCGCGTAGCGGACCTGAAGCCCCCGCTCGATCAACAACTCGGACAATTCCTCGACGACGTGCTGCGCCTGCGCGACGGCCATGCCGTAGCCGGGCACCACGATCACCGACCGCGCCGAGTCCAACACGTGTAGTGCGTCCTCGGGCGTGTAGCGGATGACGGTGCGGGTGTCGTCCTGGGCCGCCGCATGGGACTTGACGGCCCCCACGGCCCCGAACAACACGTTGGCAAACGACCGGTTCATTGCCCGGCTCATGAGGATCGACAGGAAGAAGCCCGAGGCCCCGTCCAGCGCCCCGGCGATCACCAGCACCTTGTTGCCGATCACGAAGCCGGTGGCCGAGGCCGCCAGGCCGGCATAGGAGTTCAGCAGGGAGATGACCACGGGCATGTCGGCCCCGCCGATGGGCAACACGATCAATACGCCGATCACCAGCCCGATCGCAAGCATCGCAAAGAAAACCGCCGGCGTTTGGGGGGCATAGACAAGGTAGGCGAACATGGCCACCGTACACAGAAAAATCGCGATGGTCTGGACGTTCTGGAATCGCCAGGTGATGGGCGGGCCGGGGATCAGCTCCTGGAGCTTCGAGAAGGCCATGAGACTGCCGGTGATGGTCAACGAGCCGAAGAGGATCTCGAAGCCCAGGGCGCCCATCGTCCCGTGCGTGATCAGCGACAACTCTTTCTGGTAGTGGGCCACGCCGACCAGCACGGCGGCCAGGGCGCCGAAGGAGTGCGACAGGGCGATCCGCTGCGGCATGGCGGTCATGGGCATCCAGATGGACATGGCCGCCCCGACCACCGAGCCGATCATCGCCGCGATAACGATCCACGGCCACAGCGACTCCCACGTCAGGATGTGGTGGCCGATGAGCGTTCCCACGACGGCGATGACCATCCCGACTTCGGCATAGACGAGGCCGCGCCGGGCACTTTTCGGCGAGCTGAGGCCCTTCAGCCCCAGGATGAACAGGACCGAGGCCGCCAGATACGCGACTTCCAGCAGGTTGGTTTCCGTCACGCCCGCGCCCCCTTCGTCTTGAACAACCGCAACATCCGGTCGGTGATCAGGAAACCGCCGACGACGTTCGTCATCGCGGCGGCGACCGCGAAGAACCCCAGCCAGTGGCTCAGGGTATCGTGGGGCGTGTGCAGAAGGGGCGAGACGCCGCCAATCACCTCGAAACCGACGAAGCCCGCCAATACCAGAATGTAAAGCGAGGCGATCAGCATTTTCGGATCCATCGCGTCGGACTCCGCCGCACCGGTCTCCGGGGCCGGACCGGCCGCCGACACCGACTCGGCCAGGGCCTCGGCCGCACGGCTCGCCGGTCCTGCCGCGGGATCGGCGGAAGGCGGCCCGCCAAAAGTGGTTGACCACAACGCGCCCAACGTCAGAAACAACAGGAGGACCACAAAGAACCGGGTCCACCGGAGTCGCGTGGAAAATCGATCGGGCATGGCATGCTCCGTAAGGTTGGCGTTAACGAGCATATAAGAGTATCAAGAGACGGGACGCGGGTCAAACGGCCTCCTATTTCCGTTCTCAAGTCCTCTTGCCGACCACCCGGCAATAGGGGTAACATGACCGAATGCTGCCCATCGTCGATTCGGTTCTCGATCTGATAGGGGATACCCCCCTGGTCCGCATTCGCCGCCTGAACTCCGTCCCGGGCGTCCAGGTCCTGGCAAAGCTGGAGTACATGAATCCCGGCGGATCGGTCAAAGACCGCATTGCGCTCCGGATGATCCAGCAGGCCGAGGCCACCGGCGCGCTGGTGCCCGG
>JBEKCP010000149.1:0-10299 GCA_050014815.1 Thermoguttaceae bacterium
AGCGGCACCGACTCGCTGAAGACGGGCGGGCCGCCTTCGGGACGCATCACCACCAGATCGACGAAGCCCCGCGAGCCCGAGCGGCGGACGCCCTTCAGGAGCAGCGCATCGCCCTGCGGCAGCGTGGTCCGGAGGCATTTCTGCCAGAGACACGGGCCGTCCTCCAACCGCCAGAAATTGAGCACCTGGACGACGACGAGACCTCCGGGGCGGACGGCCTCGAACATGCGGCCCAGCGCCCGGCGGGCCGTCGCCGCGTCGGGCGCCAGGGCCAACGAATTGCCCACGCAGAGGGCCGCGTCGAAAGAGTCCGGCGGGCCGGCCGGCTCGTCGAACCCGCGGACCGTCCACCGCAGGCCGTCGCTTTGGCCGAAGGCGGCGCGGGCGCGATCGATCATGTTCGGGCTCAGGTCGGCCCCCTCGACGCGGAGGCCCCACGAGTGGAACATTGCCGCGTGGCGGCCCGTGCCGCAGGCCGCGTCCAGGACGTTCTTCACTCCAGCCTCGGCAAACCACCGGCGGTAGAAGGGCTCCTCGCCGGAGAGCCGTTTCGGCCAGTCGATCATGGCCTCGTAGATGTCGGTCAGGTGCTGGAAGATTTCGCCGGGCATGGTTCACTCATTATAGCCCGGCACATGTATCCCGCACACTCCGTGTGCGGATCGCTCAATGTATCCCGCACACGCCGTGTGCGGAAAACGGCACACGGCGTGTGCCGCCTACGTGTTGACGTCCTCGCGCACGACGACCGCGTTGCCCAGGACCAGGGAGTTGGGGACATAGATCCGCTTGCCTTCCGCCGCCAGCATGGTGAAGCGGAGGTTGATCTCGCGGACCGTGCCCTCGAACGACGTTGCGGCGGAGGCGACGGAGATCACGTCGCCTTCCCGGAAGGGCTTGTAGACGATCACCATGATTCCCGACAGCACGTTGGCGACGATTTCCTTCAGGGCCAACCCCAGGGCCAGGCTCGTCAGTCCCAGCCCGGCCACCAGCGCGCTGATGTTGATCCCGAGCGTGCCCAGGGCGCTGATGGACCCGAGCACCAGGAGGGTGATGGCGGTGCTGTTGGCCAGGAGGTTCGCGATGCTCGATTCGAGGTTGCGGCCGCAGGTGAGCCGCCGGACGAGCCGCTCCAGGCACTTGCCCAGGAACCAGAAGACCAGGAAGACCGCGATTGCCGCGGTCACCCGGGGCAGGTACAGGAGGAGATGGTTCAAGAAGGTCTCCACGGGATTAGGCGGAATGACTTCCTGCCAGGCGGCGGCCAGTTCGGCGTGGGAAATCGTCGATAGCAACATGGTGTCCTCCTTGGGAACGGCCGAAGAACAACCTCCACATTTCGAGAGGCCATCACTGACTCAGCCACGGATGTAACACGGATAAGACACGGATGCTTCAGTTAGCAAATCGCTTGAACTCAACCTTCGTTCTGCCAAAGTTGACTATTGATCTGTGTTCGATCCGTGTTTCATCCGTGGCTGAATCCGGAAGTTATCCTTCGCCCGAGCCCTAATAGCCCCTCCCGCGAAACGGCTGCGGCCGGGCCGCGCCGCCGCCGTGGCGGGCCCCGAGGCTGCTGGGCGATCGCAAAAAGGGGCCCTATTGTCCGTTCCGGGGTTTAGCGCGGCAAGATCAAATCCAGGTCCCCTCTCCAGCGTGCCGCGGCTGCACTACCGAGAGGGGGATATGCTATGGCGGCGTTCGACTTCTCCTATTTGCGCAATGACACGCATCAATCCCAAAATGCCTAAATTGAGATCGCGCGTTACGAACGGCAAATTTTAACTATGCGGCCGGCACCCGGGCAGCCGAATTATTCAGGAGTATCTTGCCCGTCGCGGCAAGCTGACGTGTAAAGGGGGGGCCATGAGAACGCACCGAGTTTGGGCGATGTGGACCAGTCTGCCGTTGACCCTGGCCCTGTGGACCGGCGTCCTGGGGGCGGGCACCCTCTGGGCCGCCGGCGCGGCCGCCGAGACTTCTTCGACCCGCGGCGATCAGGAAGCGTCGCAGGCCACTTCCAGCACGGCGGCCCGCCAGAGCGCCGTTCGGTCGCTCCCGTTGGAGAAGCTCGATGCGGAGAGCCGGGCGAAGGTGGATTCCGTCCTGGGCAACGTGACCGTCTTCCGGCGGTTTCCCGTCCGCGTGGTCAGTTGCGACCCCGATCTCTACCTCTTCACCATCCGGCATCCCGACGTGGTCGTCGACACGTGGCGAGTGCTGGGGATCTCCCAGTTGCAGTGTCGCCAGACGGGGACCGACACGTACCGTGTTGCCGAGAGCGCGGGGACCTCGGCCGTGATGGAGTTCCTCTATCACACCCACGACGTGCAGATCGTATATGGGGAATGGGGTTACACGGGCCCGCTGTTGCCCCGGACCGTTCACGGCCGCTGTCTTGCGATTCTGAAGTCGGGTTACGTGCGGGAGACCGACGGCCGCTATTACATTACGAGCCGGCTGGACGGGTTCTTGTCCATCGAGCCGGGCGGGGCCGAGTTGCTGACCAAGGTCCTGCACCCCCTGGTGGTCAAGAATGCCGACGCCAACTTCGTGCAGACGCTGGCCTTCGTCGGCAGCATGTCGCGGACGGCCGAGGTGAACCCCCGCGGAATGCAGCGGCTGGCCGACCGCTTGACCGGCGTCCAGCCGGACGTCCGCCAGCAGCTCGCCCAGGTGGTGGCCGGCGTGGCCCAGCGGGCTGCCGCACGGGGCAACAACGACTCGAAGGCGCCCCATGTGGCCGGCCGGCCGGAGAAGAAAGAGTGACCCGGCAGCGCTAGTCTTCGCTCGTCGACACTTATCGAAACAATCAGCGAAGATTCCCGCCGTCCGCCCTGACGGCGTCGAGCATCGCGATGACGTTCTCCGGCGGCACGTCGGCCAGCACGTTGTGGACCTGCTGGAAGACGAAGCCGCCGCCGGGATTCAAGATCGCCACCTGCCGCCGGACATGGCGGCGGACTTCGTCCGGCGTGCCTTGCGGCAGCATGAACCGCGTGTCGCAGCCGCCGCCCCAGAACGTCAGGCGGCCGCCGAACTCGGCCTTCAACTCGCCGGCGTCCATGCCCGTGCAACTAATCTGTACCGGGTTGATCGCGTCCAGGCCGGCCTCGATCAGGTCGTCCAACAGCGGCCGGACGCCGCCGCAACAGTGGAGCATCACCTTCGCCGGCGAGAGCTCCTTGGCCCGGCGCCATAGACGGGCATGCCGGGGCTTGAAGAGCCGGCGGTACATGGCGGGCGAGATCTGCGGCCCCTGCTGCATCCCCAGGTCGTCGCCGAAGACGATCACGTCGATCGAGGAGCCGACCGCGGACAGGTACCGCTGGAGGTTCGCCAGGTGGATCTCGACCAGGCGATCGAGGAACTCCCCGGCCCGGTCGGGGTCGCCGGCCAGGAGCATGTGGAAGTTGTCGATGCGATAGAGGAACTGGCCGATCTCCAGGAGGTTGCCGCCGAAGAGGCCGAGGATGGCCCGATCGGTTCGCGCCCGCAGGGCTCGGGCGCCGGCGGCCAGGCGATCCAGCCCGGCGGGTCCGGCCGCCAAGGGGCCCGGCGGCGAGGCAATCGCGCACCACATGTTCTCGGCCAGGGCCTCCGGCAGCCGGTCCAGGTCGTCCCGCTCCAGGAAGGGCCAGTAGACCTGCTCGAAGTAGATAGCGCCGTCGGGCATCTTGGCCAACACCCGGCCGCTGGCCGACCGCAGGACCCATTGTCCCGGCTGCCGCTCGGGCTCCGCCCAGGCGGGCATCTGGCAGGGCGAGCCGTCGGGCAGGACCCAGTCGGCCCAGTCCTTGTCTTCCAGCGCGAAGCCGCGGCCCAGCTCGATCGTGTCCACGCCGAACCGGTCGAGCACGTCCTCGTCGATGACGGCCAACTGCTGGATCGGATCGTAGACCCGGACGGGCCGCTCCGGCAGGCCCAAAGCCTTGCGGAGTTTCCGGTACGCAATGGCGGCGATGCCCGAAGAACGGTGCCCGCCAAAGTCAATGGCCACCCGGTCGGGCTGTTGGTGGTCGAGGGCGGCGAGGACGCGCTGGCGCGGGGTCATGGCATACGGGCCCGGGACTTGGTACATTCTGGATTCTATCCGTTTTACCATATTGATCTCGCGGGGCAAGCCCCGCCGCTAAACGACCCTCACGGGGCAAGCCCCGCTATACGATCCATTATGCTTCGGTGGCGACTCCCTCTTTCCGTTGCGATTGTCGGCGCATTGGCCGCCCTGTGCTGGCTCGACGCCCATTCGAGCATCCCGGGGCTCTGGCTGCTGCCGGCCCTGGTGGCGTTTACCCTTCTGGCCACCGCCGAGACGCTGGGGCTGGCGCGGGCCGCCGGTCTGCGGCCACTCGGCGGGGTCGTCTATCTTGGCAATCTCCTGCTGGTTCTTGGTGACGTATTCCTGGTGTTCACGCCCTGGCTTCACCTCGTTGGCAGTCCTTGGTTTGGCGTCCTGTCCCAAGACGATCTGCACTTTCATCGCACCTGGGTGCTCGCGGCGGTGGTCCTCGCCACGGGGTTGATCCTGCTGGGCGAGATGGGCCGCTACCAGAAGCCGGGCGGGGTCCTGGCCAATGCGGCCGTCGCCGTGCTGGCCTTGGTCTACGTCGGCGTGATGCTCGATTTCGCCGTGCAGATCCGGATGGAGTGGGGTGTGGGGGCGATGGCGTCCTGGATCATCACGGTCAAGATGGGCGACATTGGGGCGTACACCACCGGACGGCTCATCGGCCGCCATAAGCTTTACCCACGGCTGAGCCCCGGCAAGACGATCGAAGGGGCAGCGGGCGCGCTGGTGTTCTCTTGCGCCGGGGCATGGGCAAGCCTCGCCTGGCTGGCGCCGCTGGTCGCCGGCCGGCCTCTGTGGTCCTGGCTCGTCTACGGCCTCCTGCTGGGCATCACCGGCATGTTGGGGGACCTGGCCGAATCGGTCCTGAAGCGAGATGCGGGCGTGAAGGATTCCAGCCGCTGGATGCCCGGCTTCGGCGGGACGCTCGATATCCTCGACTCCCTGCTCTTGTCCGCCCCGGTGGCATGGCTCTGCTGGTCGGCGGGCCTGTAGGTCCCGCCTGCCGGGCGGGACGTCAATGAGTCCAAGGCTGGCAAGTCCTGCCCGGCAGAAAGGTAGCAGTCCCGCCCGGCAGGCGGGACCTACTCAGGTAGCAGTCCCGCCCGGCAGGCGGGACCTACTCAGTTGGCCGGGGCGGTCGTGGAAGGGGCGGCGGCCGGCTGGCGGGCCTGGGCCGACTGGACGGCCACGGTCGCAACCTGCATCGCCGCGCGAATCTCCGCCGGCGTGAAATACGGCGACGTCGTGCCCCCGGCCCGGCGCTGCTGCTTGGCGGCCAGTTGCTGCCACGTCATGTCGTTGTTCAAGTACCAGGCCGCCGCTTGGGCCACCCGCTGGTTGATCTGTCCGGCGCCGAGCATGCGGCACAGCTCCTTGACGGCCGGCCGGTCGGTGAAGCTTTCGATGGGCTCGATCGTATAGGGCGTGGTGGGGCGGGGCTCGGCCTTGCCGTGTTCGAGGCAGACCATGGGGACCTTCAGGCTCTTGGCCTCCTCTGGGGCGATGTAAAACATGCCCCCGCCTCCCATTCCCCCCATCCCCATCCCCCCCATCCCGCCGCCCATCCCCTGGTTGCCGCCGCCCACCTTGGCCCCTGCTCCTCCCGGCGCCGCTGCTGCTCCCATCTGGGCCAGGACGGGCACGCCGGCGAATGCCTCGGGAAGCTTGACCGAGAGCGGCTTCTTCGTCTTGTTCTCGATGGTGAGCCGGCCCTCCCGGGAATCCCGCGGAATGAATTTGACCGCCAGATCGCCGTTGCGCATGCCTTCGAACAGATCGACCTGCGCGGCGTCCTGGTTCGGCCCGTCTGCCGCTGTGAGCATCGCCGGCAGTAGCGCCACGCTCAGTACGGCGGCCAGCCACAATCCCCATCCACCCCGTGTTGAAGAAGAATTCGTCGGCATGATTGAAAGCTCCGTGTTTGTGATGGGAAAAGGGGACAGGTACAATTTGTGCTGAGCACCCTTCAGGGCGGGCACCGACCGAAGGTTGGTCCCGGCAAATGGTACCTGTTCCTCTTTTCCCACCCGGCATAGAATCAGCAAAACGCCTCGCCGTGGCATACGGCGCGCTACTTGTACGCTAATTGATCCAAGCGAAAATGTCAAGTCAGAGGCGGCCGGAGGAAGGGGATTAGGGATTGGAGCTAGGGGCGGAAGATTTTGGATTTTGGATTTTCGGTTTTGGATTTGTTTGGGATTTCGTGCTTGGAATTTGGTGTTTTTCCCCAGCCCCCAGCCCTTTCTTCCGTCCAACAGGGGGGCTGGACTTCTGGGTCCGCACCCTTATCGTTAAGGGGCGTGTTGGCCTGAATTTCCATGGCGGGAGGGGGCGAACACGGTTTTCGCGCCGACGGCAATGTCTCGAACCGGCTTTGGACGGCTGTTGCGCTCGACAAGGCACGAAATGCAATGCGTTGGAATCAACGTCGGCGCCGTGACGGTCAAAATTGCCGCCCTTGACGGCGATCAGGCAAGCTTTCAGGTGGTACACCACGGAGGTCAGCCGCTGGAAGTGGTCGAGCGCATCTGGCAAACGTTTCCGGCGGGCACTTCTTTTGGGGTTTCCGGCCATCTGGGCCATATCTCGGAGGTGGCCGCCACGGAAGCGGCGCTGGAATACGTCGGGGGCGGCTTCGACGCCGTCGCCTCTCTCGGCGGCGAGGTCTTCGCCGTTTACATGCTCCAAGGGTCGCGGATCGACGGCGTCCTCACGCACAACCAGTGTGCCGCGGGCAGCGGGGCGTTCTTCATCCAACAGATCGGCCGCCTCGGACTGGGGTTGGACGAGGCCGTAGAGCGATCCTTTCAGGGCGCGGTGGTCCCCCTCGCGTCTCGCTGCTCGGTCCACTGCAAGTCCGACATCACCCACATGCTCAACCGGCAGGAGGCACGCGTCGAGGACATCTTGCGGACGCTCCACGACACCATGGCCAATAAGGTGGTTGCGCTGGTGGAACAGGCCGGGCGTCCGGTCGAGCAACTGCTGCTGGTGGGCGGGTTGAGCCGGAACCGCGCCCTGACCGCGGCCCTGCGCGAGAAACTCCCCCGCGTCCGCGTGACCGTGCTGCCGGAGAGCCCTTGCTTCGAGGCCCTCGGGGCCGCATTGCTGGCCCGGACGGAACCGGTCCATCGCCGTCCGAAGCTGAAGGCCCCGCCGCCGTTGGAAACCCTTCCTCCTCTGACCCGGCATGAGAACCAGGTCCGCGTCATCGCGTCGCCGCCGTGGAGCGGCCCCACGACCGGGCCTTTCGTGCTCGGCGTGGACGCCGGTTCAACCACTACCAAGGCCGTGCTCCTGCACCCCGGCACGCGCAGGATAGTCGCTTCCCATTACGGGCGGACCAATGGAGACCCCTTGGGCGCGACCCGGCAATGTCTCCGCGCCCTGGTGGAGCAGTTGGGCAATCCCCAGGCGATCCTGGCGGGGACTACCGGCTCCGCGCGGCAACTCGTCGGGGCGTACCTGGGCACGGACCACGTCTACAACGAGATTTCGGCCCACGCCGTCGGGGCAGCCCATTTCGACCCGGAAGTGGACACCATCTTCGAGATCGGCGGGCAGGACTCGAAGTACATCTTCCTCCGCAACGGGGTCGCCATCGACTACGCCATGAACGCGGCTTGCTCGGCGGGCACCGGTTCGTTTCTCGAGGAGTGCGCCCAGGGCGACCTCGGCCTCGACCTGGCTGAAATCGCGGAGGTCGCCCTCTCGGCCGAAGCGCCGGTCCGGTTCAAAGCTACCTGTGCCGCCTTCATCAACTCGGATATCCGCGCGGCGCTCCAGGAAGGCCATTCTCGCGAGAACGTCGCGGCCGGGTTGGTGTACTCCATCGTCCGCAACTACCTGGACAAGGTTAAATGCCGCCGTGCCGTGGGCAAGAAGGTCTTCATTCAAGGGGGCGTGGCGCTCAACCGGGCCGTGGCCCACGCCTTCACCCAGTGCATAGGAAAGCCGATCGTCATTCCGCCGCACCCGGAATTGTTGGGGGCGCTGGGCGTGGCGCTCTTGACGCTCCAGCGGTCCCGCGGCGAGCCCGGCGACGTTCGAGACCTCGTCGCTCTGGCGGCTCCCGCCCTGGACGTGCTCGGAGAGTTCGACTGCCGCGGCTGCGGGAACCGCTGCAAGATCGCCCGCTTCGAGGTCGCCGGACGGCGGTTCCCGTTCGGCGGGCGGTGCAGCCGCTTCGAAAGCCTCGGAAAGGGGAAGCACGGCCGGGCCGGACCGGTCGATCTCGTCGAGAAAAGGAACGAGTTGATTCTTGGCGGGGCGATCGGTCCCCTCTCCCGCGTGCCGCAGCGGCACGACCGGGAGAGGGTTAGGGTGAGGGCGGGTAGCAAGAGCGCACTCGCTTCTTACGATCCGGTTCACAATGCCCTCACCCCGGGGCACCCGCTTGCGGGTCCCTCTCCCGGTCGTGCCGAAACGGCACGCGGGAGAGGGGAGCCTATCGGCATCCCTCGGGCCTTGACCGCTCACTGGCTGTATCCGCTCTACGCGACCTTCTTCCGGCAACTGGGCCTGGAGCCCGTCCTTTCCGGGATTGATCCGGAGGGGTGGCTCAAGACCCGGGCGGCGTTCTGTTTTCCCGTCCAGATCGCTCACGGCGCGGTGCTGGACCTGGTCCGTCATGGCGTCAAAACGGTCTTCCTTCCCCACGTGAACAGGGTGCCGGGTGCGGCGGCCGGCCGGGACTCGCAACTCTGTCCGATCACCCAGGCCAGTCCCTATTACATTGCCAAGGCGTTCCCCGAGGCGACTTTTCTCTCCCCGCTCCTCAACTTCGCCCGGGGCTATGCGGCCTCCGGGGAACTGGTGGCGATGGCCGGCTCGCAGTTGGGTTTCTCCAAGGCGGCCGCCGAAGCGGCCTACCGGGAGGCGGTCCGGGCGCAGGTGGAGACCGAACAGGCGCTGGGCCGCCTGGGCGCGGATGCCCTGGCCGCCGCGGAGGAGGCTGGGAAACCAACCGTTATCCTGGTGGGCCGCGGCTACAACGCCTTCCCGACCGAGGCGTCCCAGTCGGCGGCCAGAAAGCTCTTCAGCATGGGCGTTCGGGTCATTCCCGGCGACTGCCTGCCGCAGCGGGCCGCCG
Source organism: Thermoguttaceae bacterium (assembly GCA_050014815.1). Taxonomy (GTDB): domain Bacteria; phylum Planctomycetota; class Planctomycetia; order Pirellulales; family Thermoguttaceae; genus JBEKCP01. The sequence goes on from JBEKCP010000149.1 coordinate 9,168, forward strand.
GCCCGACCCTGTGGCATTTTCCCAATCAGATCATGAATGCGGTCGAGCTGGTCAAGCGGCACGGCAACTTGTTCCTGGCGTGCGTGAGCAATTTCAGTTGCACCATCGACGCTTTCTTGCACTCGCTGTTGGCGTCGGAACTGGGCACGAAGCCGTATCTCGTCCTGGAAATCGACGCGCACACGGCCGGCGCCGGCGTCCAGACCCGGCTCGAGGCGTTCCTGGACGTCATCGAGAACTATCGGCCCAAGCCCGCCGGGAAGCGGCCCTTCCGGGCTGCGACGGTCGGCGCCGACGCGATGATCACGACGTCGGCGGGCCAACGGGTCCCGCTTACCGACCGGCGGGCGAGGCTCTATTTTCCCACTTTCTCCCATTACCACGCCAAGGCCGCGGCCTTGAATGCCACCTGGCTCGGCCTGAACATGGGGCGCCCGGTCGAGTTGGATCGACGCCACCTGGAAATCGGGCTCCAGCACACCTCAGGCCGGGAATGCTTGCCGCTGCCGATCGTCATCGGCCAGATGCTGGAGGCCCATCGCTCTCGGGAACCGGGCGAAATCGTGGGCTTCTACGTCTTGCGCGGCGGCCCTCCGTGCGCGGTCGACTGCTATCTCGACTACTTCTCCCGCTTCATTCGGGAGAACGAGCTGGAAGACCTGTTCCTCTTCGATCCCCACAAGGGCAACAACTACTACGGATTGAGTCTCCGCAGCCTCGAGCAGTTCTATGCCCCGGTGGTCGCCCTGGCCGACATCTTCGCCGAGATGGAGCAGAGCCTGCGGGTGGTGGGCGGCCCCGGAAGCCGGGAGTTATTGCGGGATTGCTGGGCACGTTACGTCGATTCCGCGCCCTCGCTCAAGGCGCTGAAGGCCAACCTGGAGCCCTTGATCCGCCGGATCGCTCGCATTCCCCACGCCGACGCGGCGGCGTGCCCCAAGGTGATGGTCACCGGAGATTTCTTCACGCGATTGAGTCCCTCGTTCATGGCGGACGTTCACGACCTCTACGCGCGGCGCGGGATCATCCTGGTCCCCGCGAACTTCGGCGAGCAACTCTTGTGCGGCGCCTACACCGGGATGGCCGACGCCGCCGGAGATTGGGGCGCGCCCCCCGAGTCGTTCCGCGCGGC
>JBEKCP010000150.1:0-10198 GCA_050014815.1 Thermoguttaceae bacterium
AGTTGTCGCTGGGCGGCGCGAAGGTCGGCGAGGGGGAAAACGCCAAGGACCTGCTGTGCGGCGATGCCTTCAATAGCGGCGCTCCCTACGGCGTGGTGGCCGATTTCGACGGCGACGGCGCGCAGGACGCCGCGTTCGCCACCGCTGCGGGCGATGCCTGGGTGGTGTGGCGCGAGCGCGGTCCGGACTGCCTGGGCCTGCTCCTGAGCGTTCCGCCGGCTGCCGGGCCGGTGCGGGTGAGCATCACCGAGGGGGAGACTCTGCGCGGGGCGTTGCTCGCTCTGCCAGGCCGACCCGCCTACCTCGGCGTTGTCAATAAAGGCCCGGTTCGGTTGGAATGGACGGGGACTGACGGCAAGCCGCGCACGCGTAATGTCCTGGTTGAATCGCCGCTGACGCGGGTGACGCTAACGGATTGATGGCCGTGCCCAATGTTTGGAGACGCTGGAGTGGATCGACGCCGGAGGGAAACCCGTAACGCGCAAGGTCGTGGTGGTGAAGAACTTCACCCGCGTGACAATCCCCTGATCTTCAGAATGCGAATCCCTATCAGCCCTGGACCAGAAAAATGAGAGAATGAAATGGCAGCGCGAAGTTCAGCGACTTCAGGCCCAAGGGCGGGCGGCAAATCTTGATCGATCCCGGCGTGAGCGGACGGCAGTACGGTCAGAAAGCAAGGTGCACTCCGCGCCATCCAGATCCGCGGCGGCGACGAAGGCCGGCAAGGACTTCCGGCTGGACGAATGGGGCAGGCAGAACGAGCACTGTCGCCAGACGGCCGACTACGGCACGTACGCGGCCGAGGTCGTCGCCGCTTCGATCAACCCATCTCCACAAGGTTCAGGCCATGGCCACAGCGGAGGGCATCACCACTTCTCTCGGAAATCCCAGAGGGGCTTGGGCAGTGCGCTGCCGCAGGGCCACGGTGCCCGGGCGTGCTCGAAACAGCCGATGTCCGGCGTCCGGCCGGCGTGGCCCGCCGCGACGCCTTCCACGTCGATGCCCGCATCGACACACGGCGAGTCGGGCTTCAGTTCGAACTGCTTTTTCGCCTGGTCGACGAAGCCGGGCTCTTTTTCGAGGAAGTTGTGATGGGCCTCGGTGTCTTTTCCCAGCAATGCCGATTCAGTGATGATGTTGTTGACGATCGCGGTATTTTTCCGGCCGGCCCCCGAGCGACCCCACGAGGCGATGCCTTTGCCGTTGCCCGTCAACGTGTTGTTGAAGATCCTCACGTTCGTGGCCGGCAGGTTCAGCCGCAGTCCGCAGTCCTGCACGTCGTGGACCAGGTTGTGGTGGATCAGGTGGTTGGACGACCCGTTGTCGATGTAGATTCCCACTCCGGTGTGGCAATGGACGTCGTGGGCATGGTTGTAGGCGATGACGGTGCCTTCGCCGTCGGTCTGGAAGCAGTAGGTGGCGCCCAGGTCGCCGACCAGCAGGCCGGCGTTGTAAAGGTGATTGTGCTCGATGCGGCCCTGCTTGAGATGGCGGTGGAGCAAGAGGCTTCGGCCGGCGTTGAACAAGGTGTTGTGACGCAGCACATGCTCCCGACCGGCGCAGGCGATCGGTGCGCAGTCGCTGGCCGAGAGGTCGCAGTCGTGAATCACGCAGTTCTCCACGGTGTTGTTTTCGGCGTAGACCGATACGCCGTCGCCGATGCAGTAGGCGACCACCGAGTTGCGAACGGCGTTGTGCCGGCCGCCCAGCGCGATGCCCAGGCCCTCGGCCGCGGCGCTGATCCCCCGATCGCGATTGAAGCCACATTTCATATTACGATCGAAGCTCGGGTAGCGCACCCGGCACCCGTCGAGCGTACAGTGCTCTGCGGCGTCGAAGTTCACGCTGGCCGCGAACAACTCGAAGCCCTTGATCTCGATGTACGCTCGTTCGGACAGGTCGAACGCCCAGCGGCGTCGGGTGACCTCGATCTCCGGCCAGTGCGGCGGGTCGTCGCCCGGCGGCCAGAAATAGACCGTCTCGCCCTCCTGGTGCCACTCACGGGGTGCATCCAGCAGGCTCAGCAGGCCGCTGAGGCGGATCCGCACCGGCGCCTCTTTGCGGAACGGCCCCTTACCGTCGAAGCTGATCGCATCGCCCTCCGATCCAGCGACCGTCGCCGTCGACGACACGCAGGCGTGTTGCCCCAGGGCCCAAAGGGTGGCTCCCTTCCAGAAGTCCTTAGGGCGACGGAGGGCCGCGGACGTGCACTGTCCCGGCCCGCCGACGATTTCGACCAGGTTCGGCTTGTAAGGATCGTCGCCGGCATTGGGGAACTGCGCGGGGACCATGATCCGCCGGTCGCAGAACAGTTGTTCGACCGGTTCGGAGACGGCCGCCTTGCAAATCCTGCCCTCATGCGCCGACCAGCCCGACACGACCTCGGTGCCGGTGATCAAGGCCTTCTCGCCTGGCGCGACGACGAAGCGGATGGGGGCCTCGGGCGTGCCGGACCGGACGGGACGGACCGTCTCGCGGTAGGTTCCTTCGTGGACCACGCAGGTGTCGCCCGGCTGCACCGCGGCGGCGGCTCGCTGAAGGGTGAGGAAAGGCTGTTCGGCAGTGCCCTCGCCGGCGTCGCAGCCTGCGGGAGCAACATGGTACTCCCTGCCCGCAACACCATTGGTCCACGCCAGCGCGACCAGGGTCGCCGCGACCACGGGCGAGACGGTTTTCATGGTGTATCCTTTCCCTGCTGGGTGGCCGCCCGTCCTCGATGCCAAAAGGATCGCCAGTAGGCCTGGTCCACGCTGTAGCAGTCGATCGGGTCTTTGGCCGGATCGAAGGTGTGGGGCAAGATGCCGTATCGCTTCATCTCGCGGACGTAATGCTCATTAGGCCGGAAGCCGCTGGCGGCGTCGAACCGGTTTGCCTTCATCCCCAGAGCCGCATAGGTGCCCGCGTAGGGCGCGCCCGACTCGATCCACAGCATAATCGTCTTCTTCTCCAGGGCAGTCACCTCGACCTTCTCGTGACTGCCGTCAATCAGCCGCAGCAGGCGGCTGGCCGAGGTGCCGATCGAGCGCGGCGGGCGATTGCCGTGGGCATCCTGCCCGTGGGCGATGAGCTTCCGCCCTGGCTCCATGAGCAGCGAGTAGCTTTGGCTGAACCAGCCCTTCATTTCGTCGCTGAGCGCCACGCCACCTTCGGGCTTTTGAGGGCTATGGCACGAGAGACAACGGCGGTTGAGGATCGGCTGGATGTCGCGAGTGAAGTCGAGCACGTCGGGCACGTCACGGATGGGCTCGATCCGGGCAGGCCGTTTGGCGATCGCCCGCGCCATGGGCCGCGGGCGTACCGCCTCGGTGCGATGTTCGTGGCAGCCGGCGCAACCGACCGTCTCGCCCGGCTGCACCGTGAAGAAACTCTGCATCCGCTTGACCGACAGATCGTGCTCGTCGAGAGCTACGAAGAACAGGCTGCGCAAGGCGGGCACCTCGGCATAGGCCGAGCCGTCGGGCTCCACCGGGATCGCGCCGAGAATCCGCGGCAGCGTGAACGTGCCTCCCTTGCTGATCGGCTCCATTGTGCCGCTGAAATTGACCGGCTTGGGCAGGGTCTCCAGCACCAGGAGCTTCTTGATCTCGCCCGGCCGAATCCCGTCCATGTTCCGACCGGCCAGAACGTCGGCCAGAAAGATGCGCCCAGTCTCGTTACGGAGTTCGACGTGCTCGGCCACAGCCGGCTCGCGGGGGCGGGGCAGCAGCGGAACCGGTTCATGAACCTCCAGGCCGCCGGGCGATCTGATCCCTGACCCGTCGCCCGCCGCCGGCAACTCGTAGACCAGATCCACGTCGCCCTGCCCATTCATCAACAAGATCCTCGTACGGTCACAAACCAGAAAGCAATCTTCCGAGAAGGCATACGGGTCGCGGTATTCGGCCTTGCTGATCCGCCGCGCCCGCGACAGATCGTCCGGCCCCGCCTTCGGATCGACGATCGTGATGGTCCCCACGTGCTCGGGCCGTCCGTGTCCTGGCGAGAACGACGCGACTACCTTATCCGTGCCGGGGATCGGCTTGGCGTCGAGCATGACGGTGCCGGGGTGCTGATTACCATAGTAGACCATCTGCCGAGTGCCGTCGGGATTCATCGTCCAGAGATGGTGATACTTGACCCGGCTTCGGTCAACGTACTCCCACCGCATGTAGATTACCCGCCCGTCGGGCAGCATCCAGGGCGTGTTGTCCTGTTCAACGTTGGCCGAGACGGTCCGGATGTCGCTGCCGCCGCCGGTGCAACGGTAGAGCGTGGCAACCTGGCTCGTCCAGCATTGCACGAAGCGGTTGCAGCGCGAGGAGACAAAGAGGATGTTGCCGTCGGGCAGATAAGTAGGCTCGAAGTCGTCGAAGGGCCCATCGGTCAGCGGCCGCAGTCCCGTGCCGCCGGCATTGATCTCGTGCAGGTGGTAATAGTCGGTCCCCCCCTTGCGATAAGAAAAGAGAATCTTCGTGCCGTCGTAATGCACTTGGGGATCGCGCACACCCCCGGTAGGATCGTCCAACAGCACGGTCAGTCGCCGGGTCCGGAGGTTGAGGCGGCAGAGTCGGCCGCCCTCGCCATAACCCTTGCGCTGCGGACTGTTTGCATAGTGACCGAAGTTGACATACCAGTGATCACGGCCCGGAACCCGAACCGCGAACACGATCTCCTCCACGCCGGCCATAGGTCCCTGGAGGGCCGCTTGCAGCAGGGGCACATAGCGCGGCGGCTCGGCGCGGCCACGTTTCGATGCCTTCGACGGTGCTGCTTGCGGCCGTTCGCCTGCGGCCGAGGCCGGCGCGGCGATGAACATGGCCAGCACCAAGATCCAGGTACGCGAGGCAAGTCGCATGGGTTCCTCCGAATCCAAGGGGTGGATGGGGGCAGCAGGGAGGCAAAGGCGGGCAGGCCGTCGGCTGAGTCCATTATAAGCCCTCCCGCGGGCAACTCAACTACCCTGGAGATTCGCGATTTGCCGCCTACACACCACCTCTGCCTGGCCAAAATCGCGGGAAGCCGCCGCAAGTCCTGCCCGAGCAATACTCCACGCGGCATACTGGCGGACTCGCGCGCCCTGTTGCATTCTGTCGGCCGACCTGCTATCACGATGAGTGTTGTCCCGAGCTGTGACTTCCTTTCGAGGAGATTCCTGGCGATTCCGTCTATCCACAAGAATCGAAACCTATCGTCCCCTGCGGGGTTGAATGCACTGGAGTGCAAACTGATTTCCCCTTAACCGACGGCGTGCTGATCGTGCCGCAGTATCCGGGCGGGCATAAGATGGCGACCGCCGGAATTTGCGAAAAAATGATTGACCCGCGTTGGCCGGCCATGGTATACTGAGGGCCGCGTCGATTGCTCGCCTCCCCGAATTCCTCCCGCCCACCGACAACCCGCCCCAGACACGCCTGCCGTGGAAGAGCGCAACCGCCCAGGAGGAGGCGGTCCAGGCGGCCGTGGCGGCCGATGCCGAAGGCGCCGCGCTGCAAAAGGAAATCGCCGCCGCCAACGACAAGATCAAAGCCCAAGCCGCCCTGGCGGCCGCCATCGAGCAGAAGGCCGCGGCCGACCCGCAGGCCATCGCGATCCGCGCGGAAATCGAGAACGGGCTGAGATGCACATACTGGCCACCGGACTGCACCAGCTCCCGTAACCAACTGGAGAAAGTCATGCACTGCACCGCTCGCTTCGCGTTCTTTTCGTTACCCGCGCGTCTTTGCGAGGTCTTGTCCGTCTGGCTGCCGGCAGGTGTGATCCTGGCCGCGTCTCTGGTCAGTGCGGCAAGGGCCGAGCCCGCCGCGCCGGCGGACCTGCGCGGCCTTGCCGGCCAGCTTCAAGGCAACCTGAAGGTCCTCGCGGAGGCGCGCGACGGCCTTGCCGCCCAACTGCAGTCGCGGCTGGACGCCGACGGCAAGATCGCGCCGCCGGCCGACTTGTACCTGCGCTTCGCCGAAGGGGCCGACCATGAGGAGATGCTGGTGGTGTTGAATTCGCGGGGCGGCAGGTGGGCCCGCGCCTATGCCACCGTGCCGGCCTGGCGACAGGAAACCTACGGCGAGCGTCGCGGTTTCTACATCGAGAACAAGACCCGCTACGTCTGGCGCGACAAGTTCCGCTGGTCTGTTCAGCCCTTGGATCTCGCCTTGAGCGGCGACTCGCTGAACGGGAGCATGGAGACGTTTCTCGGCCTCAACCAACTGCGCGAAGAGCGGCTGCCTCCCGGTACGCCTCGCGTGTTCCACACCGGCGAGGTTTTCTCCTGGCTGGACCGCATCGGTTATCTGGTTCACGAGCGATTGCGCAAGGAGCAGTTTGCCGTCGCGGCGCAAATCTCGAAGGATGCCTGCGAGTTCGACCTGGCGCTGGAAGACATCATCGCCGGCCAGCGCCCTATCTACATCACGTTCCAGATCCCGGAGACCGGGCTGGCCCGGCCCACGGCGTGGACGCCGACCTTCAACGGCGGCTATCACACGTGCGATGCGTCGGGCGTCGGCCTCCGGGGCGACAAGGTCGCGGGGACGCTGAAGATCTCGCTCAAACCGGACGCTTGGTTTCCGAAGAGCCCGATCGATCTGACCGTGAGCGTCGAAGGTAAAGTGGAGTTTGGCCGCTTCCGCGGCACGTACCGCAGCTCATGGGAGGGTAAAGAGATTGCGGGGGCGCTGACGGGCAAGGCGGGTCGGACCGTGCTGGGCCGATTCCAGGCCAACGGCGAGATGGGGGGCTACTGCGGCCTGGTGCAGGGTATGGCGTGCCCGGCCCGCGACAAAATCGCAGCCTTCTTCCAGACCGTGGCGGCCGACAAAGACGGCGCCGACGTCGCCGGTCTTATCCGGCAGGCCCACCAGGTGTATCGGCAGGTGCGCGCCCTGAACATGGCCCTGCGCCAGTACCCGCTTGCGTTGGAGGACGCCTGGGACCAGTGCTCCGTCTCCGATGTGCGCTGGGGCAGGGACGGCGGGACCACCTTGGCCAAGGAGGATCTGGCAGACATCAGCGGCTACGTCACGTCGTTGACCGCAGCGGCGAAGGCGGCGGCGGCCGGCGAGGGCACGTGGCTCCGCGGCGTCCAGGCGCCGGCGGACCCGACGTTCGGCCCGTTTGGCGGCTCCGAGGCGCTGCCGGAGGGCCCGAAGGGCTATACCCTGCCCGCCGACACCGGCGTGCCCGGCCCGCAGAAATGGTGCCACCTGCCGGAGTGGCTCGTAGCCGGTCCGTTGTCGCTGTCTGATAACGTGGATCACAACGCGGCCGAGGCGCCCGACCTGTTCCTGTCGGAACGAGGCCAGTACGTGCTCAACCCGGCCTGCTTGCCGAAAGAGCAGAAGCCTAAGCCCGGCGAAGACGCACTTGCAGGCTGGCGGCCGATCAAGGCGCCCGAGGGCGAACTGGAGCCGGCCTGGAGTCACGCGGTCGGGCGCGGGGCGTTCCGCGGCTCGCTGTGGTTTGCCGCGGCCGACGTCGTTTCCGACAAGGACCGCGAGGTCTGGATCTCCGTGGCGGCCATGGATCACGCCAAGCTATGGGTCAACGGGCGCCTGGTGTGGGTCGGCGGCGAATTGGCCTGGCCCTACCGGCACGAACAGGAGTCGATCTTCAGGATCGCACTGCGCAAAGGCACGAACCGACTGCTCGTGCGCTGCCGCGAAGACCGCAGCCTGACGTGGATACGCCTGCACCTGTGCGTGCGCGGCCAGCCGAAGGCGGGCGACGAGGGCCTTTCTGATCCCCCGCCACCGGAGGCGTGCGACGCTGCGGGCGACGGCGCGGGCCGCTTTCCCGGCGCCCGGCCGCCGCTGGCCTGGGATCTGGACAAGGGAGTCAACGTCTCTTGGAAAGCCCCGCTCCCCGGCGCCGCGACCAGCCGGCCGGTGGCCGTGGGCGGACGAATCTATATCACTTGCGAGCCGTCTACCCTGGTTTGCATGGATCAAGAGAACGGCAAGGTGTTGTGGAAAGCGGCCAGCGACGTGCCGGCCCCCGATCCGCGCTCGCGAGCGGAGGACGCCGTGGTCGGCAACGGCCGGCAGGTGTGGGCGTGCCACCGCGGCGGCGTGGTCGTGGCCTGTGATGCGCAGGGCAAGAAGCTGTGGAGCCTTGCGACCGAGATCGACTCCGCCACGCTCCGCATGGCCGGCGGCCGGCTGATCGTGCAGGGCCTGCGCGGCGGCGACAAGAAAGCCGAGCCGGTCCATATCCTCCTCGCCCTGGACCCGCTGTCCGGCAAGGACGTCTGGAAACAACAACTCGCCGAGCCGTACAGGCCGATCCACGTACTTCGCCTTGCCCGCGACGGCAAGACCTTTGCCGGCCTGTTGACCGAGAGCCTTCAAGTGCGCGATGCCGCCACCGGTGAGGTCGTGTTGAACCAGGCCGACCTGGACCGCACGCGCGAGGGCGGCATCTACCTGGCCGACGGCATGATCCATTTCACCGGCTACTCGTACAAGTACGCGGGCCGGTTCTTTCTTGACGCCGACGGCCAGTTGGGCTGCCGTTTCGCCTGGCACAACTTCTACGCGACCAAGGACTTCCACAGCGCCGCGCCCGCCGTCGGAGTGGGCCGCTGGTTCCTTACCACCTCGCAAGTGCAAGAGGACCGGCCGGGCCACAGCCCCGTCGCGCTGCGCGAGATGAACATCTTCGACCGGCGTACGGGTGAGCCGGTGGGACGCATCAAGCCGCTGTGCGCCGATGTCCCCCGCGTCTTCACCCCGCCGCTGGCGGCCGGATCGTACGTCTTCGTGCAGGTGGCCGGCACGTCGGACGGCCCTGGGCAGATGGTGGTCGTCGACGCTTCCGGTTGGCCGACCGTGATCGCGCGCAATGCCTTGCCCCGGAAGATCAGCGGCCAACCGGTCTTCGAGGGAACCAGGATGTTCCTGCGCACGGCGGACGAGTTGATCTGCATCGCCGTCACCACGCCCGAGGGCCGGAGGTTCCAGGACGAGCGTATCGCGGCCACGTTGATGGAGTACGTGGGCGCCGTGCCCCGCGTGGATCGGCTGACGGGGGCGTCGCCGCTGGCGGAAATCCCCGTCTCGGCGCGGCTGCCGCTTTCCGACCTGTCGGACGGCAGAACCCTGCCGCACTGGCTGGTCGCCGGGCCACTGCCGCCGAAGGTCGAGCCGCAAGACGTGGAGCAACTCGCCGGCCTGAAGCCCGAGACGGGCGCCACCGTGACCCTGGGCGGCGTCACGAAGCCGTTTGCGCCGCTGGCCCAACAGTGGGTCAAAGTCAGCGTAACCAGGTACAGCTATCACCTGTTCGAGGGCCTGGGCATGGGACTGGCCGACATGAGGCGCAGCATCGACGTGGCGGGATTCCTTCAGGACAACAAGGATCAGTCGTTGGTCCTGTTCTCCGTGGCGGTCAACTCGCGGCCGCGCCTGGTGACGCTCGCCGCGCCCGCCAAGGGCGTCGACTTGTGGCTGGCCGGGCAGAAGGTGAAGCCGATGAGCCCCCTGCACCTGGCTGCCGGGGCCTATCCGCTGATGGTCCTGGTCCGGCCGGAGTTCCTCGCGGGCGGCGAGCCCCTGACGATCGCTTTTCCCGAGTCCGACGATCCCCGTCAGGTCCGGCAAGCGTGGCTGCGCAAGCTGGCGATGATGGAGCCGCTGATCGTGCGGCTTTGGCAGCGCGGCGGGCCGGGCGCCGAACAGGCCGGCATCTGGCTCAGGGAGCTGGAAGACTACAAGGTCGCTGAAGACCTGGCCGCGCCGCAGCGCTCGTGGCGCAACCAGGGGAGCGGTTGCTTCCCTAACGCGCGGCCGCCCGTGCCCATGGAGCCGGCCAGCAACGTCCTGTGGAAAGCGAACCTGCCGGGCGCGGAGGGAACGGCGCCGGTGGCCACGGCCTCACGCGTCTACCTGGGCGTCGCGCCGGCGAGCCTGATGTGCCTTGCGGCCGGCGAAGGCAAACCCCTCTGGCAGGTCGAGCTCGGCGACGGCGCGAAAGGTCCGCTCTCGCCCCCGGTCGTAGACGGCGACGCGATCTTCATTGCCTCGTCTTCGGGCGCGCTGGTATGCTTCGGCGAGGACGGCAAGCCGCGGTGGCGGGCGAAGACGTCGCCGGGCATGCCTGACGCCGGGCCTTGCGTGCTGCTGGCCGGGCAGACCCTGATCGTGCAGAACGGCAACCTGGCAGCCTTCAACGTCAGTTCCGGGGAGCCGCTCTGGACGGCCGATCTGCCCAGGGGCGCGGTCGGCGCGCC
>JBEKCP010000151.1:0-10114 GCA_050014815.1 Thermoguttaceae bacterium
ATGGTCGGCGAGCCCCACCAACAGCGGTTCGACTCATTTCTGGTGGGGCTCGCCGACCAACGCTACGCGTTGGTGCCCGTCGACCCACCCTACAAAAAGAGGATCGCCGTGCTCTTGAGCATGACCGGCTTCGGTGAGGCGCACCGCCACCAGGACGGCCTGGCCGTGGCGGTCGAGGTCCGCGCCATCAATAACCGGTTCTTCAAGCTTTCCATCCGCAGCACCGAAGGATACGGCCCGCTGGAGCCGCGCATCGAAGACATCGTCCGCCAAAGCGTTCGCCGCGGGACGGTGCAGGTGAATCTCCGCGTGGATCACCTCCGCTTGCCGGAGAGCTTCAAGATCAATGCCGCGGTGCTTGGCCGCTACCGCGCCCAGCTCGAATCGCTCTACCGGGAGTGGGACGTGAGCGGCTCGGTGCCGATCGAGGCCCTGCTCTCCCTGCCCGGCGTCGTGGACGAGCAAGTGACGGCCGACCTCGATCCCGAGGCCGACTGGCCCGCCGTCCGCCAGACGCTCGAAAACGCCCTGGAGAACCTCGCCGGGATGCGGGTCGAGGAGGGCCGGGCGATGGCGGCGGACCTCGAGGGGAACTGCCGGGCGATCGCCGCCGGCCTGGCCGACATCGACCGCCGCGCACCCCTTATGCTGGAGGCTTACCGCCAGCGGCTCGAACAGCGACTCCGGAAGAACCTCGCCGAGCTCCAAGTCGCGCTGGACCCGGCCGACGTGATCAAGGAGATCAGTCTCTTTGCCGACCGGGCCGACATTGCCGAGGAGATCGTCCGGCTGCGGAGCCACCTGGACCAGTTCGGCTCGATCATGGCCGAGCCCGAAAGCTCCGGCCGAAAACTCGAATTCCTCACCCAGGAGATGCTCCGCGAGGCCAACACGATCGGCTCGAAGGCCAACGACGTGGAAATCGCCAAGCAGGTGATCGAGATCAAGACCGCCATCGAGCGGAACCGCGAGATGATCCAAACTGTCGAGTGAGCACGGGCGGCTGGTGGTCATATCGGGTCCCTCCGGAGCGGGGAAAACGACCCTGGTCGAGCGGGTGTTCCAGAAGTGTCCCCTTCCGCTGGTCCGGAGCGTGTCGGCCACGACGCGACCCCCACGACGGGGGGAAACCAATGGCGTCGATTACCACTTCCTGTCCCCCGAGGAGTTCCAGGCCCGCAAAAATCGCGGCGAATTCCTCGAATGTTTCGAGGTTTTTGGGCGGGGATATTGGTATGGGACGCTTTCCAGCGAGGTGGCCACTGGTCTGGCGGCCGGAAAGTGGGTAGTCTTGAATATTGACGTTAACGGTGCCCAGGCCGTCATGGACCGCTACGAGGATGCCGTCAGTATTTTCGTGCGTCCCAGTTCGATCGACGAGCTCCGCCGCCGCCTCGTGCTGCGGGGAACGGAGACCGAGGAGGCGATCCGGGAGCGACTCCAGCAGGCCCAGCACGAGCTGGGTCTGGCCCATCGCTACCGTTACCAGGTCATCAATGACGACGTGGACAAGGCCGTAAACGACATTTGCCATATCCTGACAGACTCATGGGAGGCGACACGGAATGCTTGACGAACTCCGGGAAGAGGAAATCGTGAACAAGGTCGGCGGCCGTTTCAAGCTGTCGACCCTCATCCAGAAGCGGATGGTGGCCCTGAACGGCGGCGCGCGGCCCCTGGTCGACACGAAGAGCGACAACAGGATGCAGGTCGTCATCCAGGAGATCTTGCAGGACAAGATCTACCTGGACTCGCAGATGAACGTCCAGATCGCCGCGGGGGCCGAGCCGGGCATGCCGGCGGACATCGACTTCCGCAACCTGTGAGAGGTAGTGGCGGCCAGTCGTCAGTTGTCAGTTGTCAGTCGTCAGTTGTCAGTTGTCAGTTGTCAGTTGCAACGGACAACGGACAACGGACGATTCCCCAACCAGTCACCAGCCACCATGAATCTCAAAGGCCGCGAAATACTGATCGGCGTCACCGGAGGGATCGCGGCCTACAAGACGGCGGCCCTGGTAAGCCAACTGGTCCAGGCGGGGGCGGGCGTCTCGGTCGTGATGACCCGCTCGGCCACGCGGCTGGTCGGGCCCAAAACCTTCGAGGCCCTCACCGGGCGTCCGGTGGGTACCCGCGTTTTCGGTCCCGGCGGCCACCCCCATATCGACGCGGCCCGGAAGGCGGAGATCCTTTGCGTCGCCCCCGCCACGGCCAATTTCCTCGCCAAGGCGGCCTGGGGCCTGGCCGACGACCTGCTGAGCACCATCCTGTTGGCCGTCGAGTGTCCGGTCATCCTGGCCCCCGCCATGAATTGCGAAATGTGGCGGAAGCCCGCCGTCCAGCGGAACGTCGCCCAATTGCGCTCCGACGGGATCGTCCTGGTCGATCCGGAAGAAGGTTATCTGAGCTGCGGCGAGGTGGGGGCCGGCCGCATGGCCGAGCCAGAAAAGATATTTACGGTCATCGCCGACGAACTGGCGAGAAGATTGCGGCGCCCCCAGTCCGGATAAAGCTCTCCCGATTACATCTTTCCGCCTTCCGCGGATATACATCCGCGGCTGTTTTCCGCCTTCATCCTTCATCCTTCATCCTTCCGCCTTGTCGAATGGTCCGCATCCTGATCACTTCCGGTCCGACGCGCCAGTATCTCGATCCGGTCCGCTATCTCACCAACGCCTCCAGCGGCCGCATGGGAGAGGCGTTGGCGGAGGCCGCCGTCGAGTCGGGCCACGACGTGGTGATTGTCAGCGGGCCGGTCGACGTGAAGTACCCCGCGGCGGCCCGGGTCATTCCGGTCGTTTCCACGGAGGAGATGCTCGAGGCGTGTCTCGGGGTTTTTCCGGGGTGCGACGGGCTGCTGGCCGTGGCCGCCCCGTGCGACTACCGCCCGCGGGCCGTGGCGGTACACAAGATCCGCAAGACGGGCGGCCCGCTGGAACTCCGGCTGGTCGAGACGCCCGACGTGGTGGCCCGGCTCGGCGCCGTCAAAGGGTCGCAGTGGATCGTCGCCTTCGCGATGGAAACCGAGGACCCGCGGATGCGGGCCCTCCAAAAGCTGGAGCGAAAGCGGTGCGACCTCATCGTCGTGAACGGTCCGGCCGCAATGCACGCGGCCACCACCCAGGTCGAGGTGCTCGATCCCCTGGGGCGGGTGCTGGCGGCGTCCTCCGGCGGCAAACGCCACGTGGCCAAAGAGATCTTCCAAGTGATCGAAGAGCGCCTGATCCGCCGACGGCGTTGACCAGGGCGTGTTCGGCGGGACGGTCCCCTTCGCGTAACGGGTCGGCCCAAGGGGACAGGCACATTTTTCGCGGCGAAAAATGAGCCAGTCCCCGGCGGGCTCAGCCGAAGCGGCCGGTCAGGTAGTCTTCGGTCTCCTTCTTGACCGGGCGGGTGAAGAGCTCCTGCGTCGGCCCGAATTCCACCAGCGCGCCTTCATAGAGGAAGGCCGTGTAGTCCGACACGCGGGCGGCCTGCTGGAGATTGTGCGTGACGATGATGATCGTGTACTCGCCCCGCAATTCGCCGATGAGGTCTTCGATGCGGGTCGTCGATCGCGGGTCCAGCGCCGAGCAGGGCTCGTCCATGAGGATGATCTCGGGATGGACGGCAATGGCCCGGGCGATGCACAGACGCTGGTGCTGGCCGCCGGAGAAGCCCAGGGCGGACTGGTGCAGGCGGTCTTTCACTTCGTCCCAGAGGCCGGCCCGCTGGAGGCTCTTGCAGACGGCTTCCTCGAGGGCCTGCCGGCCGCCGAGGCCGGCGATCCGCAGGCCGTAGGCCACGTTCTCGAAGATGGTCTTTGCAAAGGGGGTGGGTTTCTGAAAGACCATGCCCACTTTCCGGCGAAGCTCGATGACGTCCACGGTCGGATCGAGGATCTCCAGTCCGTCGACGCGGATGCTGCCGGTGGTGTGGACGTCGTCGATGAGGTCGTTCATGCGGTTGAGGCACCTGAGGAGCGTCGACTTGCCGCAACCCGACGGGCCGATCAGGGCGGTGACCTGGTGGCGGGGGAATTTCATCGACACGTCCACGAGGGCCCGGCTCTGGCCGTAGAAGAGCGAGAGCCGCTGGACCTCGACGATCCAGTCGTCCGCGGCCGGGGCCGACGCGTCGGGGGTCGATGCGGCGGCGGAGGCAACGGCCGGCTTCACCAGCCGGGTTTTGATCAGGGGTCTTTCAGGTTGTTCCACGGCAATGGATGCTGGCAGGGTAATCATGGTTTGTCATAGCATTTTCAATCGAAGTCTCTTGGTCATCCGGTTCCGCAACCAGATCGCCAGGCCGCTCATGGAGAGGACGATCAAGAGCAAGAGCAGGGTGGCCACAAACACCATGGGGCGGGCCGCCTCGGAGTTGGGCGACTGGTAGGCCAGGTCGAAGATATGGAAGCCCAGGTGCATGAACTGGCGGTCGAGGTGGAGGTACGGAAAGCGGGCATCCAGCGGCAGCACGGGCGCGAGCTTGATGACGCCGGTGAGCATGAGCGGGGCGACCTCGCCGGCCGCCCGCGCCATGGCCAGGATGAGGCCCGTCAGCATGCCCGGCGAGGCCATCGGCAGGAGCACCCGCCACAGGGTCTGGAGTTTCGTGGCGCCCAGGGCGTAGGAGCTCTCGCGAACGCCGCGGGGAATGACGCGCAGGGCCTCCTCGGTGGCGACGATCACCACGGGGACGGTCAAGAGCCCCAGCGTCATGCTTGCCCAGAGGATGCCGCCGGTCCCGAAGACCGGGATCCTTTGGGCCACCATCTCGGGAAACAGCCAGCGGTCCATGACGCGGCCCAGCCCGTAAATGAAGAATCCCAGCCCGAAAATCCCGTAAACGATCGACGGGATGCCCGCCAGGTTGTTCACGGCGATCCGGACCATGCGGACGAGCAGGCCGTCGCGGGCGTACTCGCCCAGGTAGATCCCCGCCAGCACGCCCAGCGGAAAGCAGCAGAGGGCCATGAGGAAGATGAGCGTCACGGTGCCGAAGATGGTCGGCCACAGCCCGCCCTCGGTGTTCGATTCCCGCGGTTGGCCCGTGAGCAATTCCCGGACCTTGGCCAGGTAGTGGCCGGTCTTCGAGAGGATGCCCATGGCGTTGGGCTGGTAGGAGCGGACGATGTCGGCCAGGACGACGGTCCGCTGCTTTCCTTCGGCATCGTCGAGGACGGCCACGTTCTGCCGCAGGGCGGTTTCGAGCCGGCCGAGCCGGGTCACCAGCCCCTCGGTCTGCCGGTGGGCCTCGGCCTCCTCGGCCGCGAGCGCGGCGAGCCGGGAGTCGATCTCGGCCAAGGCGTCGGGGGAGGAACTGCCGGCCGAGGCCGCCTGCTGCTTCCGATAGGAAAGTTTGGCGATGGCGTATTGAAGCCGCTGGTGGCGGTCGCTCAGCGCCGCGATCTCGTCGACGAGCGGTTGGAAGCTGGCCGCTCGCACGGCAGCCACCGCGCCCAGCGCGGCGGAAAGCCGCCCGGCAAGATCACCGCTCTCGTGTACTTCGAGGCCGGGCGTTCTCAACTCGCGCAGGGTGCCGTAGAAATCGCCGTTGCCCGTCCGCTCCAACACCGTGAGATCCGCGGGATACCGGGTTTCGAGCACGTCGTCCGCATCGACCCAGCGGAAATCTTGCCGCAGGCGGGCGAATTCGCGGTTAGCCGTCTTGAACTGGATCTGGCGCCGGCCGTTGTCGGGATTGGTCTCGGTTTCGATGGGGCGTCCGATCAGGTGCATGCCGTCTCGCAGCGAGACATCGGCCACCGCGGCCGGCCAGAAGACCGACAGGCCGTTCCAGAGGACGACGCCCAACATCCCGGTGGCGGCCAGGAGCACGGCGGCCAGCGCCCCGCCGGTGGCCCAGACCAGCGGCTCGCCGCGCCGCCAGAAGCGGTCGCGGGGGCGCTTGCGCGCCGCGGCGGCCGGCTCTTCACCGCCGCCGAACCACGTTTTCCATTTCCACAATGTCACTGGAACTGCCCAAAGCGTTTCCGCAGCCGCTGCCGGACCAACTCGGCGGCCGTGTTGAGAACGAACGTCATCACGAACAGGATCACGCCGCAGAGAAACAGGATCCTGTAGAGCGTGCCGTCGGGCGGCGCTTCCGGGAACTCGACGGCAATGTTGGCCGAGAGGGTCCGCATTCCCACGAGCGGCCCCCAATCGAGGATCGGCGTGTTGCCGGTGGCCATCAGCACGATCATCGTTTCGCCGACCGCGCGGCCGAAACCGATCATGACGGCGGCGAAGATTCCCGGACTGGCCGAAGGCAACACGACCCGCCAAAGCGTCTGCCAGCGGCTGGCCCCCAGGGCCATCGAGGCGGCCGTCATGCTGTGCGGCACGCTGGTGAGCGCGTCCTCGGCCAGGGAAAAAATGATCGGAATGACCGCGAACCCAAGCCCGAAGGCAATCAGGATCGTGTTGCGCTGATCGCAGCGGACATTGAAGTTCTGGGCCAGCCACAGGCGGAGATTGCCGCCGAAGCACCAGTGCTCCAGCGGGCCGGCCACCGCCGCGGCCAGGACGATCCCCGCGACCACGAGCGGGGCCATCAGCAGGAACTCGCGGCCCCGTGCCGTCCGCTCGATCTTCGGGCTCCGCCGGGCAAACCGCCAGAGGACGAGGAAGACGAAACAGACGGCCGGGATCGTGACCGCGCTCACCACCAGCGCCATCAATCCCCGCTCGATCCGCGGCGCCAGCCACTGCGCCACGAGGAAGCCCAACACCACGGACGGAACCGCCGCCATGAGCTCGACGCTCGGCTTGATCCATGCCTTGAACTCCGGCGTGGTGAAATGGCTGACGTAGGCCGCGGCGCCCAGCGCCAGCGGCACGGCGAAGAGCATGGCGTAGAACGTCGCTTTCAGCGTGCCGAACACCAGCGGCACGAGGCAGAACTTGGGCTCGTACTCCTCGCCGCCGGTCGTCTGCCAGACCATCTCCGGCTTGTCGTATCCCTCGTAGAAGACGTCGCCCCAAAGGGTCTGCCAACTGACCTCGGGATGGGGGCACACGATCCGCCAGGCGATGAGCCTGCCTTGGCGGTCCAGTCCCACGGCCGCATCGGCGCGGGGCGAAAGCGCGACCTTCTCCAGCGGATTGCCCGCATCGAGCGAAAGCAGCCGGCGCTGGCTGGTCGCATAATCGAGGGAGACGCCCCCGTCCCGGTCGGTCACGAGCACGAATCGCTTTCGCAACGCGGCAGCGACCCGGCGGATCGCCACCGGATGCGGCTCGAGCGATCGCACCAGCCGCAGCTTTTCGACCGGCGGGGCACCCGCTTGCGGCTCGCCCGATCGCATGAAGAACCAATTGGTTACTCCCCCCTCCGCATCGCCCGCCACGAGCGTGACGTCGCCCAAGAGGACGGCCAGCGAGGTGATGGCCCGCTTGTCGCGAAAGGCCGGAATGATGTCCTGGGCCAGGACCTGGCCGTCGGGCCGAAACCGCCACCAGAGCAAATTGCCCCGGTCGGTGCCCGCGTAGAGCACCGCCGCCTGGCTGTCCAGGGCCATCGCCGTGATGGAACCGGGGACGTCCGGCGTGAGCACGAGCCGCTCCGTGTGCCGCTCCTCCTCCCCCGCCAGGTTCTCGTGAACGATCTGCCGTGTCACGACGATGCGGGCGCCGCGGGAAGCGTGGTCGCCGGGCATCAGCGCGGCACACGCCACGGCGCCATCCTCCAGGCGCCGGGCGGTCGCCCACAGCGGCGACTCATTCTCCGGCGGAATCGTCGCCTCCGTCCGGACGGAAAACGGTGGGACCTCTGCCCCGGCCGGGGTTTCCCGGGAGGCCGCCGACACCCGCACCAGCGACACGGACCCGTCGGACCAGAGGGCGGTGAGCAGCCCCGGGCTGGACTCTTCGACCGCCCGGATCGTCTTCTTCCCGCCGGGTGCGGTAGCGCCGGGCGTGCCACTGCTTCGCAGAAGCAGTGCTTTCTCACTGCTTGTTCCAAGCAGTGGCACACCTGGACCGTTGTCGGCCAAGGCGAGACGCCCCGCCGGAGAGCCGGTCAACAGGTCGAAGAACCGGAGCGAGCCGTCCTCGCCAAGCACGTAGGCGGCCGCCCATTTTTCATGGGAGTTCTCGTCCAGGGCCAGGTCGACGCCGAGGGCGGCCACGGGGCCCCCTTTTTCCACGATGTCGGCCGGGATTTCGGCCAGCACGCGGGCCGTGGCCGGCAAGAAGAGCGGAATTGTCTTCGCTACGATCAGCAGCAGGATGCCCAGCACGCTGACGATGATCAGGCCGCCGCCCAGCGTAATCACCCACCGGGCGATCCGATCGCGGCGTTTCACCTTTCGCAACGTCGTCTGGCTTGATGGGAACACGCTAATCGAGCATCTTGATGTTCTTCTCGATCATCTTCACCGGCAGCGCGCCGTAGCCGTCCTTGACGACGATTTCCTGTCCCTCTTTCGACAGCACGAACTTGAGGAACTCCTTCACCAGCGGCGAGAGCGGCTCGTGGGGCTTTTTGGCTATGTAGATGTACAACGTCCGTCCGATCGGATAAGCCCCTTTGATGGCGTTCTCGAACGTCGGCTCGACCAGGGGACTCTGGCCGTCTTTGGCCAGCGGGACGGCGCGGACCTCCGAGGTCCTGTAACCGATGCCCGAGTAGCCGATCCCGGCGCGGTCCTTCGCCACGCCCTGCACGACCGAGGAGGAGCCGGGCTGCTCCTTCACCGTGTCCTTGTAGTCGCCCTTGCCGAGGGCATGTTCCTTGAAGTAGGCATAGGTGCCGCTGGCCGAATTGCGGCCGTAGAGGCTCATCGGGAGGCTCGCCCAGTCGCCTTCCAGGCCGACCCGGCCCCAGGTGCGGATGTCGGCGAAGCCGCTCTTGCGGGTCTTCGAGAAGATCGAGTCCAACTGGGGCAGCGTGAAGCCCCGCACGGGATTGTCCTTGTTGACGTAGACCGCCAGGCAGTCCAGCGCCACGTCGATCCGGGTGGGCTTGAAGCCGCGTTTCGCCTCGAAGGCGTCCTCCTCTTCGGCCTTCATCTTGCGCGACATGGGCCCAAGCAGCGCGGTCCCCTGCGTCAGCGCGGGCGGGGCCGTCGCCGAGCCCTTGCCTTCGATCTGCGGCTTGACGTTCGGGTATATCTTGACGAACTCTTCGGCCCACATCGTCATCAGGTTGTTGAGCGTATCCGACCCGATGCTCGTCAGGTTTCCCGAAAGGTCGCTCGTGCGCTCGTAGCTCTTCGCGGCCGACTCCGCCGGGTCGGCGCCCCGGGCCGCGCCCAACGACCCGACAGCGAACATCGCCGCACAGCACGCCGCCACCCGCCATCGACAACCGGAGAACAAGAATCGCGACATGACAGCCTCCCTTTCGTAGAAATCTGGAATGTTGGAACCTTTCCACAATACTTCCCTTAGGAATACTAGTCGCGGAGTGTTAGGGAGTTGTCACGGGCGTGTTAGTTGTCGGTTAGCAAAAAGCCGCGGCCAGCGGTCGCGGCTTTATGGGGCGGCGGCGTCCGGCAGTCGGACGGTAAAGGTGCTGCCTCGTCCGACCGCGCTCTCCACGTCGACCGACCCCTGGTGGGCCGCCACGATGTGCTTGACGATGGCCAGCCCCAGCCCGGTGCCGCCGAGCTCGCGGCTGCGGGCCTTGTCCACCCGGTAAAATCGCTCGAAGAGCCGCGGGAGGTGCTGGGCGGCGATGCCGCAGCCCGTGTCCCGCACGCGGATGAACACGCCGCCGTTCCGGCGGCTGCCCTCGATCGATACGCTCGATCCCGGCTCGCTGTACTTGACGGCATTGTCGACGAGGTTCATCACGGCCTGCTCCACCAGGGGGCCGTTGATCCGGACCGAGAGGTCGTCGGGACAATCGACCACGAGCCGAACGGTCTTGTCGTCCGCCTTCCGCTGGCACATCTCGACGGCGGAGCGGAGCACCTCGCCGAGCGATTCCAGCCCGCGCTCGATCGAATGGTCCTCCGCGCCGCGCTCGATCCGCGACAGCAAGAGCAGGTCCTGAATGATGGCGTCCAGGCGGTTGACCTGCTTCAGAACGAGGCCGAGGCACCGCTCGGCACTGGGCTTGTCTTCCAGGCCCTCGTCCAGCAACGTCTCGACGAACCCCTTGATCGACGTGATGGGGGTGCGGAGCT
>JBEKCP010000152.1:0-10087 GCA_050014815.1 Thermoguttaceae bacterium
ATCCTGAACCGATGTCCTTGCAAATGGCCTGTCGTGAAGGCAACGTGGTGACGGGGGGGATACGACGCAAAGGCGCCAAGCCGCAAAGACGCTAAAGTCATTGTGTCGAAACGGCGCCAGCGACCGCTTGAGATTGACCTGAGCCCGTCGTATACTCAGACTGTTGACAACCCGCTGCGGATCCATTTCAAAGCCGGTAACCAGTAGACGTGTTCCCCATGCGAACCATTCTCGTCACCGGCGGCGCGGGCTTCATCGGCAGTTGTTTCGTCCGCGGCCTCGTGGCCCGGCGGGAGGCCCGAATCGTCAACCTCGACAAGCTGACCTACGCCGGCAATCTCGATTCGCTTGCCCCCGTGCTCGGCGACCCGGACCACGTCTTCGTCCAGGGCGACATCATGGACCGTGGGGCGGTCGACCGGCTCCTGGCCGAGCACCAGCCGGAGGCGATCGTCCATTTCGCGGCGGAGTCGCACGTGGACCGCTCGATCGACCGGCCCGCCGAGTTCGTGGCCACGAACGTGCTGGGCACCTTCCAGATGCTCGACGCCGCGCTGGCCTACTGGTCGCGGCTGCCCCAACCGCGGCGAGCGGCATTCCGCTTCCTCCACGTCTCGACCGACGAGGTGTACGGCTCGCTCGGCCCGGAAGGGCTCTTCACCGAGTCGAGCCCCTACGACCCCAGTTCCCCCTACTCCGCCTCGAAGGCCTCGGCCGACCACTTCGCCCGGGCCTACCATCGCACCTTCGGCCTGCCCGTCGTGGTGACGAATTGCTCGAACAACTACGGGCCCTACCAGTTCCCCGAGAAGCTGATCCCCCTGATGATCCTCAACGCGGCGGCCGGCAAGCCGCTGCCGGTCTACGGCGACGGCGGGAACGTCCGCGACTGGCTTTACGTCGAGGACCACTGCCGGGCGTTGGAGTGCGTGCTCCGGGGCGGCCTGCCCGGCGAGACCTACAACATCGGCGGCAACTGCGAGCGGACGAACCTGGAAGTGGTCCGGCGGATCTGCGAGGCGGTGGACCACGAGCGCCCGGGACTGCCGCACGCGCCGTGTACGTCGTTGATTACATTCGTGAAGGACCGGCCCGGCCACGACCGCCGCTATGCCATCGACTCGGCCAAGATCCGCGCGTCGCTGGGCTGGCGGCCGGAGCACGATTTCGAGTCCGGGCTGGGCGAGACGGTCCGCTGGTATCTCGGCAATCCGCGGTGGATCGAGCGGGTCCTGACGGGCAAGTACCGCCTGGAGCGCCTCGGGCTAAGGATGAAGGATGAAGGATGAAGGATGAAGGCGGAGGGATGAAGGATGAGAGTACTCGGTACTGGGTACTCAGGACGCGGTACTACCTTCCGCCCGCTCCCGTGCCCTGACCCCTGTCCCTCTTCCTTCCGTTTTGGATTTCCGATTTCGGATTTGTTTGGGATTTGGAGCTTCGAATTTGCTGCTTCCCTTCAATCTTCTTCCTGCCGGAGGCGGGCCAGGACGCTGAAGTCCTCCAGCGTCGTCGTGTCGCCCACGGTCTCGCGGCCGGCCGCGACGTCGCGCAACAGCCGCCGCATGATCTTGCCGCTGCGGGTCTTCGGCAGGGCGTTGGTGAAGTGGATGTCGTCGGGCACGGCCAGGGCGCCGATCTCCTTGCGGACGTGGGCCTTCAGCGCCTGCCGCAACTCCTCGCTGGGCTCGAAGCTGCCGCCCAGCGTGACGAAGACCGACACCGCCTCGCCCTTCAGGTCGTGCGGGCGGCCGACCGCCGCCGCCTCCGCCACCGCCGGATGGCTCACCAGGGCGCTCTCGATCTCGATCGTGCTCAGCCGGTGGCCGGAGACGTTCAGCACGTCGTCGATCCGCCCCATGATCCAGTAGTAGCCGTCCTCGTCGCATCGGGCATTGTCGCCGCAAAGGTACTTGTGGGGCACGTCGCTCCAGTACTGGATCTTGTACCGCTCGTCGTCGCCCCAGATGCCCCGGAGCATCGCCGGCCAGGGCCGCGCGATGACCAGCCACCCCCCGTTGCCCGCCTCGACCGGCTTGTGGTCCTCGCCGACGATCTCGGGGATGACGCCGGGCAGGGGCTTGGTGCAACTGCCGGGCTTCGTCGGGATGGCGCCCGGCACCGGGCTCATCATGATCATGCCCGTCTCCGTCTGCCACCACGTATCGACGATCGGGCACCGCTGGCCGCCGATCTTGTTGTGGTACCACATCCAGGCCTCCGGGTTGATGCCCTCGCCGACGCTGCCCAGCAGCCGCAGGCTCGACAGGTCGTGCCGATCGACCCACTGGTCGCCCCACTTGATGAACGTCCGGATGGCGGTCGGGGCGGTGTAGAGGATGCTGATCCGGTACTGCTCGATCATCCGCCACCAGCGGGAGCAGTCGGGGGCGTCGGGAGAACCTTCGTAGATGAAGGTCGTCGCCCCGCACGCCAGCGGTCCATAGACCACGTAGGTGTGGCCGGTGACCCATCCGATGTCGGCCGTGCACCAGAAGACGTCTTCGTCGCGGATGTCGAAGACCCATTCCATCGTCTTCTTGGCGCCGAGCAGGTAGCCGGCGGTGGAGTGCTTCACGCCCTTCGGCTTGCCGGTCGATCCGCTCGTGTAGAGGATGAAGAGCGGGGCCTCGCTGTCCAGCGGCTCGGCGGGGCAGTCGGCCGAGACGCCGGCCACCAGGTCGTGCCACCAGTAGTCGCGCCCCTCCTGCATCGAGACCGCCGCGCCGGTCCGCCGCACCACGATGCAGTGCTCGACCGTGGGCGATTTCTCCAGCGCCACGTCGACGTTCTGCTTCAGCGGCAACTGCTTGCCGCGGCGCCAGCCCGCGTCGGCCGTGATGATCACCTTGGCCTGGGCGTTGTTGTTCCGCTCGGCGATCGCCTCGCTCGAAAAGCCGCCGAAGATAACACAGTGGACGGCGCCGATCCGGGCGCACGCCAGCATCGCGATGGCCAGCTCCGGCACCATCGGCATGTACATCGAGACGACGTCGCCCTTGGCAACCCCGAGCTTCTTCAGGGCGTTGGCGAAGCGGCACACCTCGGTGTGGAGCATCTGGTAGGTCAGGACGCGGACATCGCCCGGCTCGCCTTCCCAGATCAAGGCCGCCTTGTTCCGCCGCGGACCGTCAAGATGGCGATCCAGGCAGTTGTAGGAAATATTCATCTGCCCGCCGACAAACCACTTGGCAAACGGCTCGTCCCACTGGAGGACCTTCGTGAACGGCTTGAACCAGTCGAGCTCGCCGGCCAGCTTGCCCCAGAACCCCTCGAGGTCCCGGGCGGCCTCGTTCCACATCTTTTCATACTGCTCCAACGAGCCGATGCGGGCCTTCTCGGCGAACTCCTGGGGAGGCGGGAAGAGCCGCTCTTCCTTCATGACGTTCACGATCTGCCCGGACGCCTGCTTTGCCATCTTTGGCTCCTCCAAAATGGGTGACGAGCGTTTTGATCTACGAAAACGCTTATTCTAGGGGACCGCCAAGGGGCTTACAAGGGGACAGCCGGCCGCGGAACCCAAGGGCCAGGATGATCCAAATCGCCGAGATCGCCTCCCGCAGGTCGATCTTCGACGATCCATGCTCCCGGTCGACGAAGACAATGGGCGTTTCCCCGATCCGGGCGCCTATGCACTGCAACCGCCAGAGGATCTCCTCCTGGAAGGAGTAGCCTCGGCTGCGGATCGCCCCGAAATCGAGTCGGGCCAGCGTGGCCGTGCGGTAGCAGCGGTAGCCGCCGCTGGTGTCGCGGGCCCTTAGCCCCAGGAGCCATCGGGCGTAACCGTTTACGGCCCGACTCATCAGGTGCCGCCGCCACGGCCAGCCCTCGATGCCGCCGCCGGGAATGTATCGCGAGCCGATCATGACGTCCACCGGGGGCCCGCCCGGGGGGTCCATCCCGGCCGCCGGGTCCATCCCGGCCAGCAGATCGGGCAAATACCGCGGGGCATGGCTGAAATCCGCATCCATGTTGAGCACGTATCGGTAGCCGTGCTCGATGGCATACTTCATTCCCGCCAGGATGGCGGTGCCCAGCCCCTGTTTCCCGCTGCGGTGGAGGCATCGGACCCTGGGGTCCTCTGCCGACGTGCGGTCGCACCACTGGCCAGTCCCGTCGGGCGACCCGTCGTCGATCACCAGCAGATCGACCTCGGGGGCGAAGCGGAATATCTCGCCCACCAGTCGAGGCAGGTTCTCGATCTCGTTGTAGGTGGCGACCGTAACAAGGGTCTTGCCGCTGGGGGGCATGGTCGATCTCGTTTAGCGGGCGGGCTTGCCCGCCGCGCGATATTAAGAAAAAAGCCACGCTGCAACGCGGCGGGCAAGCCCGCCCGCTAAACAGCGTTATGCAGTTTGCAATTGTATCAAGTCCCCCCATCCGCGTATAATGGGACAAATTACGACACCCGTGTTTTCGCCATGATTTCCGGATCCCGCCTCCCCCCGCAACCGCGATTTCGCCAGCAGAGCCGCCGGCGATCTCCGACCTCGGTTGCGCAGACATCCCCTTATGGCTCGCCTTTCTGGTTTGCCTATATCGCTAATGCCCTGTTCTCGGCGGGCGTCGGGGTGCTCTACCACTACGCGGATTTTATAAGCCTCCTGGGTGGCACAGAGCTACACCTTGGCTGGATCGTCGGCGTCGGGATGGTTGGAAGCCTGCTGATGCGGCTGGTCATGGGCGTGGGAATCGACCGGCGGGGGCCAAGCATCATCTTGTTTGGGTCGGTCGGGCTCTTCGTCCTCGTCTGCTTGGCGCACCTGGCCGTGACGAGCCCCACCGGCGCGGCAGTCTACCTGCTGCGGATCGCTTATTGTTCGGCGATGGCGGGATATTACGGGGCCTTGATGGCCTTCGTCTGCAACCGGGCGCCGCAGGAGCGAATGGCCGAGATGGTCGGCATGATCGGGACCTCGGGCTTTCTCGGGAA
The DNA here is from genome assembly GCA_050014815.1 of Thermoguttaceae bacterium. Lineage (GTDB taxonomy): Bacteria > Planctomycetota > Planctomycetia > Pirellulales > Thermoguttaceae > JBEKCP01. The sequence continues at coordinate 4,934 of JBEKCP010000152.1, forward strand.
CATCGTGGGAACGCAGTTGGGCGATTACTTGCGGGGCAGCGGCATGCTCCAGTGGTCGTGCATCGACCAGATGTTCCTGGCGGCCGCGGCGTTGGCGGCCGCCGCGTTGCCGTTGTCGTGGCTGGCGCTTCGCGGCCACCTGCCGCCGCAGAGCGCCGTCCACCCCTCGTTGCGGCGGATCTTGCGGAGTTATCACCCGGGCCTGCCGCTCCTGGCGGTCGTTGTGGTGATGGGCGTGGGGCTGAACCTGCCCGTCACCTTCTTGCCCACCTACGCGGCCGAACTCGGCCTGACGCGGATCGCCATGTTCTTCACCGTCTACGCCATTGCCGCCGTCCTGACCCGCCTCGCCACCCGAAGCTGGCCGCAGCGGCTGGGCCTGCGGACCATGATCCTGCTGGGAAGCGGCGGATTGGCGCTCAGTCAGCTCGCGTTCCTGGCAGCCACCAGCGAGTGGCTGCTGGCGGTGCCCGGCATTGGCTACGGATTGTCCCACGCCGTGCTCTTTCCGGCCACCTTCGCGGTGGGCAACCTCTCGTTCCCCGACAAGCACCGCGGCGTGGGCACCATGCTGATGCTGGCGATGTGGGACCTGGGACAACTGGTTGGGATGCCGGCCGCGGGCCTGGTAATCCATTACAGCGCCCTGGCCGGTCTGCCGCCTTACCCGGTGCTTTTTTCCTTGATGGCCGCGGTGCTCGGGGCGATCACCGTCGGCTACGCCCTGTCGAGCCGCCATCCGGGCCGACTGGCCGACATGTAGGCACCCCTGAAAAAAGCCGCTTGCGGCTTCGCAATGATGCCCATTTGCCTTGTCGGTCTCGGCTCGAACCTGGGCGATCGCCGGCGGATGCTGGATGACGCCGTGGAACGGCTGCGCCGCAGTAGCGAGGTTCGGGTCGTCGCCGTCAGCCCGTGGCTGGAAACCCGGCCGGTCGGCGGGCCGCCGGGCCAGGCGGACTATCTTAACGGCGCGGCGGTGCTGGAAACGTCGCTCGATCCGGAACCGCTGTTGCGGTTGCTCCAACAGATCGAAGACCAGTTGGGCCGCCAACGGCACGAGCGCTGGGCGGCGCGGACCATCGACCTCGATCTCCTGCTCTGCGACCAGTTGGTCCAGGCCACCGCCTCGCTGGTGCTGCCGCATCCCCGCATGGCCTGGCGGCGTTTCGTCCTGGGGCCGGCGGCCCTGGTTGCCCCCGACATGCTCCACCCGCAGATCGGTTGGACGGTTCGGCAACTGCTCGATCATCTCGACACCTCGCCTTGGTATGTGGCGATTTGCGGGGTCGTTGGCTCGGACAAGACCTCGGTCGCCCGGCAAGTGGCCCAGCAGACCGGGGCCCGCCTGCTGGCTGCTCCTGCAACCCCGGAGCACAGGTTGGAATGGCTGGAAGACGTTGCGGGGCTGCTCGATGCGAACCGGGCGGAGTGGCATCGCAATGACTCGGCCACTGTCAGCGATTTCTGGCTCGGCTCTTCGGCGGCGGCCGCCCGGCTTTGCCTGCCGCGTATCGAGTGGGCAGCGTATCGGACCCGGTGGGAGCACATCCGCTCGGGGTCCGCGCGGCAGCGGTTGATTGTGCTCTTGGAAACGCCCGGCGAGGAGGTCCTACGGCGGCTCGGCACCCGGCCGGGCGGCCAGCGTTGGACTGCCCGCGAGCTCGAGCGGATGGCCGTGGCTATCGCCGACGCGGCGGTCCAGTCCGGGCAAGGCCCGCTCTTGCGGCTATCCGGCGCTGACATCGAGGCTGCCGCAGATGAAGTGACGGCGGCCCTGGAGGCGATGAGGTGAGGCGGCGAAGGAGAGAACAAGGCATGGTGGGGCATGCCTTTTAAGCGGGTTGGATGATGGCAAGGCCGGGCGGATCGCCCTCCCACGCGGCGACCCATACATCCCAGGGAATCTCGACCTCCGAAAACGCGAGTTGCCTGCCGCCGGTTTCGCCCAGGCGGACCAGGTCCGCGCCGCCCGTCTTGAACAGGCCCAGCAGGGCGGTCTGGGCGACGTGCGGGGCGGGCCATGTCCGCAAGGGGGCCGGCCCGCCCGTGACCTCGGCCACGAGCGATCCCTCGGCGAGCTGGAAGGTGATCCAGGCAGGCGGCTCCGGGGCGGCCGGCAGGGCCAGCGCGACCCGGACCCGGTTGGTCGCCAGGCGGATCTCGCCGACGGCCGGCACGGCGGCGTTCCAGGAGCGGCTCTCCCGGAACAACTCGAGCAGCTCGCGCTCGACGTAGCGCCGCAGGGCAAGCTCGATCTTTCGCAGGGCCTCGCGGTGTCTTCGGACGGCGCGGGAGGTCGGGCCGGCCAGTTGCCGCCGTTGGGCGCGGCGGAGCTTGGCGAACCGCTTCGGCAGCGTGCCCGAGTGAAACCCCGGCCGCAGCAGCCGCGGCATCGTCTCGCCGTGCGGCCCCAGCAGCGAGGGCCGCAGCCCCTTGGGCCGGTTGGCCGCGTACAGCCGCCAGTTCTCCCGGAACTCCCAGACCAGGAACCCGCAGATCCCCGGCACACTGACGGTAATCAGAAACGCGAGGAACCCGGCCAACTCGCGGTTCATCGTCAGCGCGAGGACGTGCGTCAACAGGCCCAACTGGGGCAACATGATCTTGTGCGAGACCGTGACCACCGGGAAGTGTTTAATGGGATTGAGTTGAGGTTCGGCGACGACGTTGACGAGGAAGCGGACGACGTAGGCGATCCAGAACCAGACGGCCCCCAGGGCGGCCTTGGCCAGCAGCGCCGTGGGGCTTTGCCCACTCTTGAAGCGGAGCCACTCGTCAACCGTGTACAGGAGTTGCTCGACGGCCTGGAGGACGCGCCGCGAGACATCCATCACCAGCGCGAACAGGCCGGTGAGGATCCGCAGGCCGATCCGGTGCCAACCTTCAACGACCACGTCGGCCGCGAGTTCCTCAAGATTGCGGCCCAGGCGGGAGTTCAGTACGAGGCTGAACGTCACGAAGAAAGCCGCGATGAGACCCCAGGCCGTCGGGCTGCCTTGTCCCGGCGGCAAGAAACGCCAAAGGATGATCGTCGGCAGGAGCGGCTTGACGAGGAAGCGAAAGAGGAAGATCGAAAGCCGGCTCCTCAGGACCTTTTCGACCAGCGGCAGGTGCGCCAGCCACCGAACGGAATCGATCAGGAGGAAGCGGACCACGCGACCGGCCGCCTTGACCGCGCCCCACACCCCGCGCCGGAACCATCCAACGTGCATGATCCCCAGCAGGAAGACTCCCAGGAGCAGAGTGTTCGACCAGGTGTTCAGCCCCAGATCGAGCCCCCACAACTCATCGGCGTAGTAATCGACGAAAGCCAGCGGCAGGTATGCCCCGCCGAAAGGAACGGCCAGGTACCGGGTGAGGAACCGGCCGGGCCGAGTGCCGAAGGCCAGCGAGCTGAACCGCTGAAGCCAGCGGAGATAGAACTCGCCCCGCTCGTAGACGCCGTCCAACGCCAGCGAGAGCCGGCGGTCGGCCTCCAGCAGAGGGTCGCCGTGGAAGAAGGTGGCCGCGCCGCCGCAGTCGGGCAGCTTCAGGTTGTTCCGCGACAAGGCGTCGCGGAGATCGCCCAGCCGCAGGAAACCCCGATCGACGACCCGGTCCAGCAGCTCCTCGACGAGTTTCTTCTTGGCGACCCGCTCGGGCAGATTGCAGGGGCGGAGCCGGACCTCGTCGAGTGTCCGGTCGATCCGCAGGCGGAGTTGAGCGCGGAGGTTCGCTTCGGTCCGCTGGGTAGCCGCCCGGAGCAGTTCCCCCAATTGCCGCCGCCGGGCTTCCGAGAGGCGGGCGGCGGCCAGCCGCCGGGCGGCGCTCTGGAGGTGTTTCGCCATGAGCACTTCCCGCTGGCTGGGCAACGGCCGCTTGATGGGCCGCCGCCCCAGTGATATGGCCCACGAAATGACGTCTACCGCGTAGATGCCCCGCTCATGATCGACGCACACCTTCTGCAGGTCGTAGAGCAATCGGGCCTCGACGGTCCAGAGTCCGCGGGGCGTCTGGCAGGCCAGGGCCAGGAGCGACTCGCGCCACGGCCGCGGGTCTTGGGCGCCGGCGTCCAGGGCGGCCTGAAGCCGGTTGACCAGGCGGTGGAGGTCGTTGCGGAGCGCAGCGGCGGCGGCGGTCGAGAATTCATGGGGTGCCCAGGAGATGGCGCGGGCGCGGCGGATCGCCGCCCCGGCCAGGTTGCCCGCGGCCGCCGCCCGCTCGGCCTGCTCCATCCATCGGCGATACTTCGCCTCGCTCCGCTGAGGGCGGACGTGGGGCTGGTCGGCCCTGGGCGGCATGCGGCCGTGTGGCGGGATCTCGTTGGGCGACTCGTACTCGTCGGCTGCGGCCGACGCCTGCTGGAGGACTTCCCGCGGGTCGGGGGCCTCGGCCGGCCGCGAGGCCAGAAAAAGGCCCTCGATATCCAGGTCCTCGGCCAGCACGCGATCCACTTCTTCGAGATCCTCCAGCGCCGGGAAGTAGCTCGGCAACAGTGCGGGCGCAAAGTACCGCAGCTCCACGTAAACGGCCGCAAATTCAATGTACGCCGTCGTGTCGTCGTAAGGCGGCAGCAGGAATCGCTCGTGAGAGAGCACGTTTCGGATCTCGTCGAAGGCGACCGTGCCCAGCCGCTCGATCCGTTGGCGGACCTCGATGGGAGACAGCCGCCCGGCCTCGATCCACTCCTCCAGTGCCAGGTGTACCCGCGCGTGCAGCAGCAGCCGCCAGTAGTGCAGGAGAATGGCGTCGGCCCGGGACTGGGCAAGTTCCTCCGGACCCAGCCGCTCCAGCAGGATGACCCGCCGGGGCATTTCCTCGTGGGGGAAGAAGCCCAGCTCGTTGGCCTCGGCGATCTCCGAGAGCGGCCCCCGCGGGATGACGTAGCTCTTGGCGTGGGGAACGCGGAGGCCGAAGCCGGGCAGCCGGGTGTGCTGGCGAATCACCCGCCGCAGGACCCGCGGCCAGACGAGCCGGGCCGCCGGATCGGTCGCCCGCAGGACCCCTTCCAACGCCCCCTCGGTGAGCGATTCCGCCTGGGGTTCACCTCTCCATGCTCGTGTCACGGTCCTGCCACTCCTTCTGGCGAGTGTACCACAGAGTGACCCGGATTCGTAGGGCCCGGCCATCGTTTAGCGGGCGGGCTTGCCCGCCGTGTCCGGCGCCACACGG
>JBEKCP010000153.1:0-10075 GCA_050014815.1 Thermoguttaceae bacterium
GGAACTGGGGCGGACGCCGTCTGCCACCTCCGTGGCCTCTACCTCAGCGAACCGGCCTGCTGGGATTCCTTCTGGGCTGCGCCCCCCAATTAGCCGCTACCCACAAACATGACGCTCACACCCAGCAGTGCGCAGGAAAAGGGGTCGGAACTATTCTGGTAAACTGAGCAAGCGAAAATCGTTCTGACCCCTTTTCCTGCCGCGCTCGGCAAGCGGGACCTACGCGCTGCCACCCGGTGCTGAACCATGTCGTAGTTCTTGGCAGCCCGACCTGCAATGCCCTCACCTCCGGGTCCCCACTCGTGGGTGTCTCTCCCAATAGTGTCGCTGCGGCACGCGGGAGATGGGGCTTCTTGAGATAGTTTGTTAGCTCTCCGGCCGGCCGGGTGGGCCGAGGGGGGGGAGTCAGGGCGGGGTTTCTTCGGTCGCCCGGGCTTGTCAGCGGCGCGTCTTCGGGTATGCTTGGATATACGAAGTTTTCTGGAGGCCTGTCGGGCCGGGTATCAGAACGGGCGCCAAATCCTTCAGCACTGATCGCACACAACCCTTGGAAACGTGGTAGCATAACGACTTGCACCCCTAGCTCAATTGGATAGAGCATCGGTCTACGGAACCGAAGGTTACTGGTTCGAGCCCAGTGGGGTGTACTCATAAAGCCTTACTGGAAAACAACTTCCGGCAAGGCTCTTCTACCGGTCGGTCGGGACGGTCGGCATTTCACAGAATTTCGCAGAATTGTACCGGGCCACGCAGCGATTCGACCGCACTCGATTAGAGATACAGACTCGTCTCCGTCGCCGGATACCCGTCAGCGGTCATCGGCTTCCAGCGGTAGGTCTTGGAGTCGGCAAGCCGGAGGAGCGTCACTGGGCAAGTTGCTCCCATCGCTTACGCTGTTGGTCGCTGACGAGGAGCAGCGCCTCGCGACGGGCGGCGTCCTGGATCATGACCCGGCGCTTGGCATTCTCCTGCCGGCTGCTGTCGGGCCACCGCCGCTGGACGTCGTCGAGGGCCTGCCGGGTTGTTTCGTGCAACCGGCGGAGGCCGGCCTCCTGTTGGTCGGTGAGCTTCAATATGTCGGCCACTTCCGGCACGAGGAAGACCTCGGCGCCCGGCAATCGCCGCGCGAGGTCCCGCAGGGCGGTCGGCGGCAGGGCCACGGCGTCTTGTCCCGCGTCAGGTCCGGCATCGGCGGTCGATCCGCGGAGCACACTTGTCACATGCGGCCGGATGCGGCTCCACGTCAAGGTGACGAACACGAGCGACAAGATCACCAAGGCAACGGACAGAACCGTCAAGGACAGTCCGGTAAACGCCCCCGAGCGTTCCCGGGGGAGGAGGAAACCGAGGACCCTGGAGCGCCACGAACGGACGGTCGCCTCGCCCGGCTGGGGGAGTTCGCGGAGGCGGTGCAAGCCGATCCGGAATTCGACGTCTTCAGCGGCCCGCCCGTCATCATCCTCCGGTTCGTAGCGGAGAATGTATTTCACGCGGACCTCGAACCAGATGGTTTTGGTCTTGAGCATCCCGACCTGCTCTACCCAAAGCTTGCCCGGATCGGTGGTCAGCACCGCCAGTCCGCCGGCCGACTCGTTGAGCAGCACGACCGGCAATTCGGTCGAGCCTACCTTGAGGACCGCGCGTTCCCGGGGCGCATGTACGGGGGAGCGGAACGTTCGGCGTTTGTCATCACTTCGGTTCATAGGACAACATCTTGCCTTGCCGGGGAAATCTAGCATGCGCATGAGGTTTGTGCCTACACCCTGCCGAAAGGGGGTATCGGCCGCGACACATCCGGAATTGCCCGTGCAGCCGCCGATGGGAGCGGCTATCATGGGCTTCCCGGTTCTCGATAACCCCTTATACATTCCTGTTTTCGAACTTCCCGTGCGAACGCTGACTGAACGATTACTGGGCCTCCTGGTGATCCTGCTGCTGGTCCGGACGACCCTGTTGGACGGGTTTCCTATCCCTTGCCAGGTGCATGGCGGCTCGATGGCGGAGACACTCCTGGGCCCCCATTATGAGGTTGCATGTCCAGATTGCGGGTATTCTTTTGCGTGCGAGGCTGCGGCCGGCGGCGGTGGGTATCAGACCGTATGTCCGAGTTGTGGATGCCCGGTCGCGAGCCATGAGGCCCCCCCGGAGGTGGCCGGTGATCGCGTCTTGATCGATAAGACGGCGATGGCCTTGGGAGGGCCCCGTCGATGGGAGGTGATTGCCTTCGTGCATCCCACATCCAAAGGAGAGATGGTGGTGAAGCGGGTCGTCGGCCTTCCTGGAGAGACCGTCGCGATTCGCCGCGGCGACCTCTTTATCAACGACCGGATCCAGCGGAAATCGCTCCGCCAGCAGCGGGCCATGCGAATCCTCGTTCATGACGCCGGCTATGAGCCGGCGGGCTATTGGCCAATGATCGAGCCCAGGGTGCCATCCCGCTGGCAGGGGGAGTCGGCGCTGGGCAGCGGATGGCAGGCGACCGGTCGGGGTTTCCGCCATTCCGCGCCAAGCGGCGAGAAGATAGATTGGCTCGTGTACAAGCATTGGCAGCGGGGGGCAAAGCCCGGCGACATCCGTGAAACGCCCGTGACCGACGTGTCGAGCTACAATCAGGGCCGCCCTCGGCGCGTCGAGGACGTACACGCGATGGCCGACGTCATGGTGTCGGTTCGAGTGTCCGAGATCCGCGGCGATGGGCGGCTATGGCTGCGAGCGACCGACGGCCTTGAAGAGTTCCAGGTGGCGATCAACCCGGGGCGGCAAGACTACGCCGTGTTTCGGAAGGGGCAGGAGGCGCCCGTTGCCCAGGGCAGCCTGCCGAGTCCGCTCGGTGGGCAGACGGTAGAGGCGTCGCTCTTCGACCAGCAGTTCCTCGTGGCCATGGGCTCTCGCACGTTGGCGGCCATCCCTTACGACCGCGGCGGCGGCGATCTGCCCTCCTCGCCCACGCCCCTGGCGATCGGCTGTGAAGACTTGGAAGCCCAGTTGGAGGATCTGGAGGTTTACCGGGACATTTATTATGGGAGGCCCTCGAGTGAAGAGGGCGCCGCCGCACTTGAGCGCGGCGTCCGTTTGGGGGACAATGAGTTATTCGTCCTGGGAGACAACAGCCCGATCTCCGAGGACAGTCGGACTTGGCTCGATGGCCCGCCGGTGACCGCGAGCCAGATTGTCGGACGCCCCATCCTGGTGGTGTTTCCCGCGAGGTCTTACTCGCTAGGGGGGGTGTTTTTTCAAGTTCCCGATCCGGGTCGAATCCGGTATATTCGTTAATATGAGCAAACGCAAATCATCCGATCCAAAGGTCGGCGATGTGGAGCCGGGGAGCCGAAAGATTCCCCGGTCGGGTCATTCGTATGTCACCTCGGAGGGCAAGAGTTCCCTTCTATCGTCATGGATCCCATCGCCGGACGCCCTCCGCGAGACGGTCGAATCGATCATTGTGGCCTTTGTCCTGGCCTTTCTGTTCCGCACGTTCGAGGCCGAGGCGTTCGTCATCCCCACCGGCTCGATGGCGCCGACCTTGATGGGCCGCCACAAGGACCTCTGTTGTCCCGAGTGCGGCTATCAATTCCAGTTGAGCGCCAGCGACACCCGCCAAGGAGACGGTGATGAGCAGGAGGCCATCGTGCGAGGCGGCACCTGCCCCATCTGCCGCCATCCGGTGAATCTCTTCGGAGGAGACTTTCCGACCTACAACGGCGACCGCATCCTGGTCGCCAAGTTCCCCTATGCCTTCGAGCAGCCGCAGCGGTGGGACGTGATCGTCTTCAGGTTTCCCGGCCACGCCGTGCCGAATGATATATCGCAGAACTACATCAAGCGGCTGGTGGGTTTGCCGGGCGAGACGGTCGAGATCCACCACGGCAATTTATGGATATGGGACCGGATACGGGACCCGAACGGCACGTTCGAGATCGCCCGAAAACCCCCGAAGAAGCTCTTGGCGATGCTCCAGCCGGTGTTCGACAACGACTTGGCGCCGAAAGTTACGGCCTTGGGCTGGCCCGCCCGCTGGCAGGCCGTGCCGGCGGGCGATCGAACCGGACAGTGGGTATCCAACGACGGCCAATCGTTCTCGACCGACGGGTCGGCCCCGGGCGAGGCGTGGCTCCGCTACAGCCACCTGGCGCCGTCGTACTGGCAATGGCAGGAGATGGTGCGGCGCCACGCGCTGCCGGCCGGCGAGACCGTCCGGCCGCAGTTGATCTCCGACTTCACGGCCTACGACACGGTCCCGTCACCCTTGCGACAAGAGCCCGGCCCCAGCGCGAGCAGCGTGGGGCTCCATTGGGTGGGCGACCTGGCGGTGGAGTGTACGCTGGAGCTCCAGTCCGACTCGGGGGAGGTGGTCTTCGAGCTGATCAAGGGCGGGCATCGGTTCCGGTGTACGATTGACGCGGCCAGCGGCACTGCCACGTTGGCTATCCCCGGCGCGGCGGCGGCGCCCCGGGCCGAAACGGCCGTCCGCGGGCCAGGCCGCCACAAGATCATGTTCTCCAACGTCGCCGACGAGTTGCGGCTGTGGGTGGACGGCGGCGTCATGACCTTCGACGCCCCGACGACTTACGACTCCTTTGCCCTGGGGGCCCGGATCCCGACCCGGCTGGACCTCCACCCGGCCGGCATCGCTGCCCGGCAGGCGGCCGCCACGATCAGCCACCTCCGGCTTTCGCGCGACATTTACTATATTGCCGCCGAAGAGAGCATCATGATGGACTTTAAGGATGGCCGGCCCCCGGATCTCGGAGATTCTCGCGACTGGGCCACGGCATTCGACAACGACAACATGCGCCGGATCGAGTTCCCGCTGGCCGACCCCGACACGGACCATCCCGGGAAAGATCGGTTCTTCGTGCTGGGCGACAACAGCGCATCGAGCAAGGACGGCCGGTTGTGGGGAACGAAGGACACCGAGTACTGGGTCAGCCGCGACCTGTTGATCGGCAAGGCGATGTTCATCTATTGGCCGCACTCCTGGGGCCAACTGCCCGGCCCGCTGGCCCCGCTTCCCTGCTTCCCGAATTTCAAGAGGATGCGCCTGGTGCGATAACGCGAACTACCCATGGGCAAACACTAGCCCGAAGCGCAAGCGAGGGAGTAGCAACGAGTGCCCCTCGCTTGCGCGTCGGGCTAGTGTCGAACACACCCCGGATGCCGTGCCCATCAATCATCCGGGATAATGGTACCGAAGGAGCGGACCGATGCTCGAAGTCCAAGGATTGGTGAAGCAATACGGCAGTCGCCGCGTCGTCGACGGCGTCGACTTCCGGGTCGAGCGGGGCGAGATCGTGGGCCTGTTGGGTCCCAACGGGGCCGGCAAGACCACCAGCTTCCGCATGACCTGCGGCATGATCGAGCCCAACGCCGGAAAGGTCCTCCTCAACGGCGCCGACGTTACCCGCTGGCCGATGTACCGCCGGGCCCGCGACGGCGGCATGGGCTACCTCGCCCAGGAATCGAGCGTCTTCCGGAAACTCACGGTCGAGAAGAACCTGCTGGGCGTGATGGAGCTTTTGGGCTTCGATCGGAAGACCCGCAACCGCCGCTGCGACGAGCTGCTGGACCAGTTCGATATCCGGCGGCTGCGGAAGGCGGTGGCCCTGTCGCTCTCCGGCGGCGAGCGGCGGCGGCTGGAGATCGCACGCGCGCTGGTCTCCAATCCCCGGATCATCATGCTCGACGAGCCCTTCACCGGGATCGATCCCGTGACCATCGCCAGCATCCAGACGATCATCCGGAACTTGCGGGCTGGCGGGATCGCGATCCTGATCACCGACCACCAGGTGCGGGAAACGCTGCAGATTACGGATCGCAGTTACGTCATTGAGAAGGGCCGCGTGATTTGCGCCGGCACCCCGCCCGAGGTCCTCGCCGATCCCCATGCCCGCGAGTGTTACTTCGGCGACAACCTGGACATTGGCCACCGGAGCCCTCCCCCGCCGCACCACCTGGGCGCGGCCCGGCCGGTGGACTCGCAGCCGCACGCGGGTTGACAAGTGACTGCGAACGGTATAGACTAGTCTTAGACCAGTCTAAGGGAGGCCACTCTTATGACCGAAGTCGGGGCTTACCAAGCTAAGACGCACTTGCCTGAACTACTTAACCGTGTCGCCCAGGGCGAGCAGTTCGTCATTACCCGGCACGGCGTCGCCGTCGCAAAGCTCGTGCCGGCCGAGGAAAAGCCGCGAAAGGATATTCGCCGGCTAATTGCTGAAATTATTGAATTCCGCAAGGGGCAGACGTTAGGCGGCCTGTCTGTTCGAGAGCTCATCGAGGAAGGCCGGCCATGACGCGGTTCGTCCTGGATTGCTCCGTAACGATGGCATGGTGTTTCCAGGATGAGACCAGCGCCATCGCCGATGCTGCGCTGGCGGCGCTGGCCGACAATGAAGCGATTGTGCCCGATATTTGGCCGCTGGAAGTGGCCAATGTTCTGGTCTTGGCGGAGAAGAAGGGTCGCATCACGGCCGCCAGGGTCCCCAGATGCGTGTCAATGCTCCAGGGCCTCCCAATCAGCGTGGATTTGCATACCCGCGAAAAGGCATTCACCGACATCCTCTCGCTGGCCCGCAGCCATCAAATCACCGCCTACGACGCCGCCTATCTCGAATTGGCAATCCGCGAGGGCGTCAGCCTGGCGACCTTGGATGAGGGGCTTGGCCGGGCGGCGCGAGCGGCGGGGGTCGAGGTCTTCAGGGCGGGCACTTGATTACGGACGACTGGCGGTCGGCACAAACCCCTCCTGAAAACGCCCGGCAACTATTCCTGTGCCAAGTAGGTCCTTGCACATTGCCGCACTTTTTCGTGACGGTGCTTCAAGCACTCTCTCCAGAACGCGGTCTTAACGCCGGGAACACAGGACAACGCTTTCGTCGCCAAATGAGTCCGCCTCGCGCTCGTGTCGGCTTCAATAATGCCTTTCAAGAAATCAATGAGAGGTTGGCTGTCACAACGATGGCACAGTATATGGTATGCCGTTTCGTCCCGGAATCCTAATGAATCGAAGCACTCAATCAGCACGTTGCCTTGTCGCGAGTCAATAAACGGCATCAGCTTCTTTGCGACCCCATACGTTTGCTCTTTCCAAGAGGGGTGCGTGGCGAGCTGGCGGATGACAATCTCCGCGTAGCGCTTTCCGCCCATCTTGCAAAGCAAATCGACGGCTGCCTGCCTTACGTCATTTCGTCGATGCACCAAACAGCGCATGACGCGCGGTTCATCGAGCTTCAGCGGATTCGGTTCGCTTGTCTTTAGGAACGCGATTTCGTCGTGCATCGGACTCAGCTAGCATTGGGGGGGCTTGGGGTCGCGCCGTCGTTTGTCATCACCGGGCAGGTGGCAACGTCAGCCAGCGAACGGCTCACCCAGAGCCTTGTCCATCACGATTGTCCGTGCAGTTGGGAACGGGCCTTGGCCTGCAAGACGGCAATCACGTCAATGGCGTGCAGATAGCCGACGTACTCTTCCCGTTCCTCGGCGGTCAGCAGACCTTCGTTGGATCGCTCGGCTAGATAGTCGATGCGACCCTGCATGGCATCGTCCGCCCGCAGGTCCGCCACTTTGGCGGCGACATCCGGCGAGAGACAGCCAGCAAGCGGCTCCAACAAACGCTCCAGGTGGATGGCCGCGATGCTCATAAAGCTCTCCGGGTGAGGAACCCCAACCATCCTATTCTACCCCATCTGGTAGGGTGCTGCCTAGTGGTTCATCCCTCAAGAACAGCCCTCGCCCCAATCTCCTGCGCGACTTTTGCTATTGAGCCGTTTCGGCCGTTTGGGGGATAATCCGGCCCTTTGAGCGGCTGCCCAACAACACAAAGAGCTGCCTGCTCTGATCGCGATTCTCCCTCACCCCCAGCCCCTCTCCCGCAAGGGGAGAGGGGAGTAATTGTTCACCCCATGCCCCTCTCGCCCAAAGGGAGAGGGGAGGTTTAATGGATTACCCCTGGCTTATCGCCTATCTCGTCCTGGCCGGCGCGGCGGTGGTCCAGTCGCTGCTGGTGGCCTTGCAGGCGTGGGAGCACCGCCGCCACGGCCGGTCCTGCCTCCGTAACCTGGATCGCTTCCAGACCACCGGTCGATGCTGCGTGCTGGTGCCCTGCAAGGGTTCCGAAGCGGACCTGGAAGAAAACCTCCGCGCGGTAATGCACCAGGACTACCACGACTACGAGGTCACGTTCATCGTCCAGACCGCCGACGACCCCGCCTGCGAGGCAATCCGCCGCGTCATGGCCGACGGCGGGCAGGTGGCGTCGCGGCTCTTGGTGGCCGGCCGGGCGACCAGCAGCGGGCAGAAGGTCCACAACTTGTTGGCCGCCACGGCGAAAATTCCTTCCGAAATCGCCTTCCTGGCCTTTCTGGACTCCGACAGCCACCCGCGGCCGGAGTGGCTTCGCCTGGCGATTGCCCGGCTGGACCCCCAGCAGCCCCAGGCCACGACCGGCTACCGCTGGTTCGTGCCCCGGCGGGCGACCCTGGCCAACTACCTGTTGACCAGCATCAACTGCTCCCTGATGGCCCTATCGAGCCGGCGGACCCGCGGCCTGGTGTGGGGCGGCTCCTGGGCCATCCGCCGCGAGGCCTTCGAGCAGATCGGACTCCGCGAGGCCTGGCAAGGGACCCTGAGCGACGACCTGGTGGCCAGCCGGACCCTGGGCCGGCGACGCTTCTTCGTGCGGTTCGAGCCCGGCTGCGTCGTGGCTTCGCCGATGGACTACTCGCCGCGGGAAATGTTCTCGTTCCTCCGGCGGCAGTACCTGATCGCTCGCCACTACGTGCCTTCCTGGTGGTGGTTCGCCCTGGTCAACACCACGATCCGCAATCTCGCGTGGCTCGTCTCGCTCGGCCTGCTGGGTAGCGGTCTCATGGGAGCGGGCGTGGCGGCGTGGGTCCCCGGCACGGTCCTCGCCGTGCTCTACGGGCTGGACATCTACCGCGGTCGGCTGATTCAAGACCTGGCCGAGCCCTACCTCGGGGAGGCGAGCCTCGGCCTTCGCGGCTGGCTTCGGATCCATCTCTGGCTCGGCCCGGCGGCCGGACTGGTCCATTGGCTGGGCATCCTCAGCGCGGCGGTCGGCCGGAGCATCACGTGGCGGGGCATCCACTACCGGCTCGCGCGCGGCGGAAAGATCGCCGGCATTTCGCACGACGGTGCAAAGCCCGCTATTGGCAATTTTCTCCAACCCCAAAGACGTCGAAAGGCAGCCTGAATCGCGGCATGCCCAAACCGTCGAGTTGAGAAAGTTTAGCGGGCGGGCTTGCCCGCCGAGTACTGGTTGGCCCACCATGACTCTCTCGGCGCACCCAAAGGGTACCCGGCCCGCCCGCTAAACGGCATTGAGGAAACACCAGGATCCACTCATGCACGTCATTCTCTGGGACACGCGAACGCTGGACGTCTCGAAGGACTTCGCCGGCGGTTTCGGCGTGGGGCAGTACCCGGTCGGCGGAGACTTCCGGGACCGCGTGATCCGCTGGTTCTACACCCGCGATCGGCGGCCGGCGGCCCTCCTCTGGGCCCACCTGACGGCCATCTTCCGCCGCCTGGGGCACCGGGTCGAGTACGTCCTGGACCGTGAGCCGCCGCAGGCCGACCTCTACGTATTCTTCCCCTCGCTGATCACCCTGGCCGTGGAGCGCCAGGTAATGGCCCGGCTGCTGGCCCAACGGCCCGGGGCCCGCGTGCTGGTCGTGGGCACGGCGGCCTCGGTCCTGCCGGAGGCATTTGCCGGGCTGGGCGTGACCGTCGTGCGGGGCGAGGCGGAACGGCTCTTGTGGGACCTCCGCGCGGTGCTGGACCAAGGGGCGGCGGAAGTTTCCGTGGGACTGGTGGAAGACCTCGACCGGTTGCCGCCGCCCGACTGGTCGCTCTTGGGGCCGGAGCGGTTCCGCATCGGCTACGACTTCTGGCGTTTTCCGACGGCGCTGGTGCAGGCGAGCCGGGGGTGCCCGCTGCGGTGCAATTACTGCCCCTACCTGGTCGTGAGCAAATCATCCGTGCGGGTGCGGAGCCCCGAGGCCGTGGCGGACGAGATCCGGCATGGGATGCGGCGATGGGGCTTCCGCTCGTTCAA
>JBEKCP010000154.1:0-10072 GCA_050014815.1 Thermoguttaceae bacterium
CGTCCGGGTCGGAGACGCGGCAGGTGGGCTCCCACGCCGAGACGGGTGGGGCGAGGCGGCCGTCAAGCCAGACGTCCGCTTGCCACGGCCCCGAGAGCAGCGCCTGAGAGCCCCAAACGAGTTCCAGCCGAACGGCCGCATCGGCATAGGAGACGCTCAGGCGGTCGGCGGCGTGGGCCCGGCCGCCGTGGAGGACCGCCCGGGCGACTCGGTGGCGATGGGGAAGGCACTTGTCCTGGCGGGACTTGGCGGGAATGATGCTCATGTGCGACAGGGAGGGTTGTACAAACGTGCGAAAAATCGTTATGCTGGGTGGGAAAAGGTGACAGGCGCCTTCTCCTTGATGGTCTCCCCATTCTATCGAAAGGTCAACGATCATGAAACGATCCAGCCTCGCGGGAAGAGCCGTTTGGGCCGCCGCAATCCTGGCGGCGGTGGTGATATGGTGCGGTTGCCCGGCCTGGACCTCGGGGCCGTCCGACAGAAAGGCGGCTGAAAAGGCCCAACAGACGGATAAGAAGGCCGAAAAGACGGCCGAGAAAACGGCGGAACTCGAAGAAAAACCGCAGGCCCCCAAGGAGCTCGACCTCGTGCCGCCGCTGGTCGACGACCCGAAGACCCTCGTCAAGCTCGATCCCAAGCTGCCCGTCTGGCTCGACAAGGACCAGAAGCAGGTGGTCTTCCTGGCGGCGTCCTGCCGCGCCGACTGGCCGCTGGAGTTTTTCGCCACGTTGCGGGACAGGGCCTATGAATCGGTGGTGGTGACCGACGTCCGGCCGAGCATCGTCCACACCGCCCTGTTAGCCCTGGGGGCCAAGACGGGCAAGCCGGCCCAGTTCGATCCGGTTTACACCCCGCCCACCGGCACGCCAATCGACGTTGAAGTCCGGTGGAAGGACAAGGAGGGCAAGGTCGAGAAGGCCCCGGCCCAGCAGTGGATCCGCAATGTCCACAGCAAGAAGCCGATGGCGGTAAGTTGGGTCTTCGTCGGCAGCGGCTTCCAGAAGGATTCGGAGGGCCGCAATCGCTACCTGGCCGACGGCGGCGATTTCATCTCGGTGCTGAACCTGCCGACCGCGATGCTCGACGTTCCGGAGGAGAGCGTCCGGGCGATGGAAGGCCGGACCTACGAAGGGTTCGTCGAGAACATGCCCCCGTCCGGAACGCCGGTCACGGTGGTGCTGAAGCCGAAACTCCCGTAACCCGTTTAGCGGGCGGGCTTGCCCGCCGTGTCGCACCATGGCTTCTTCCACGGCGGGCAGGGCACCGTGCGGAGCATGGTCGCCCGCTAAACGCTACCGCAGCAGGCGATGGACGCTCTCCATGAGCCGGTCCATGGCGAAGGGCTTGCGGATGTAGTCGTCCACGCCCAGCATCTCGGCATACGCCTTGTGCCGGCTCCCCTCGTTGGCCGTGATCATGATGACGCGGATCGGCACGGGCCGCGTCCGCCGCAACTTCTCCAGCACCAGGAAGCCGCTCCGCTTGGGCATCATCATGTCGAGGATCACCAGGTCGGGATTCTCCCGCTCGGCCAAGGCCAGCCCCTGGTTGCCGTCCCGCGCGACCACGGTCTCGTAACCGCCGGCCTCCAGGGCCAATCGCATCGACTCGACGATCTCGCGGTCGTCGTCCACCAGGAGGATCCGCTTCCGGGCAGTCTTTGTTTCTTGCTGGTCCATTGCGTTCTCGTCCATTGAGCCTCCCCTTTTCCCCAAAGTAACTCAAGCGGTCTCGGATTGCAAGGGCTGCGGCGGGCAGCCGGAGAACGAAATGGGCCGCTCCAGGGCCTCGGCCAGCCGCCCGAGATACTCCCACCGCGAAATCTCGATCGCACCGAACTGCGCCGTATGGGGGGTTAGCTGCTGGATGTCCAGCAGCCGATAACCGCGGCCGCGCAGGTGCTCGACCAGATGGACCAATGCCACCTTCGAGGCGTCGCGGATACGATGGAACATCGACTCGGCGGCAAACAGCCCGCCCAAGGCTACGCCATAGAGCCCGCCGGCCAGCAGGTCCTCCTGCCAGACCTCGACGGTGTGGGCATACCCTAACTCATGCAGTCGCTGATAGGCCCGAATCATCGCCGGGATCAGCCACGTCTGCCCCGTGCGCCGCTCTGACATGGCACACCCCCGGATAACGCCCGAAAAATCTCGATCGCGGGTGACGGTAAATCGGCCGCTACGGCACGTTCGGGCCAGTCGCCGCGGGACGTGGAAAGCGTCCAACTCGATCACCGCACGGGGATCTGGCGAGCACCAGGGCACCGGCACGCCAGACGCACCCGTCGGCCATGGAAAGATTCCATGCCGGTAGGCGTCCAAGAGCCACTCGGGAAGGAGCCGCCCGCCGAACCCGACAATCCCCCCGGCATCGGCCTCTTCGGCCGGCGGAAAGAATCGGGATGGCGGAAGAACCGGCATGACGGATGATGGATCGTTGGTGGCGAATCGTGGATGGTGATCGAAAGCCCCTAACCACGCGGTGCCCGTGTCCGGGGGGACAGCCCATTATAACGTTGCAACCCATGCCCCTAGCAACGGCATTGTTCCCCCGAAGGGCGGGATGTATGATTGTAATATCGAGTGCCGGGCTTTTTGGGGGGAGGAAGGCAATGATCAATGTCAAACAGGCCGTCGCGAATGCCGCCAAGTTCTTACGCGAGACGTTTGAAGAAAACGAGGTGCGTGATGTCCGATTGGAGGAGGTGGAACTGTCGGCGGACGACAAGTATTGGAACATCACGTTGAGCTTTGTGAAACGCGGATATGTTCGCGTCCCATCGTTGCCGGAGAGAGAGGCGGCGCGGCATGGAGTACCGTGGGACCTCCCCGACGACCCCAGGGAATACAAGCAGTTCCAGGTCGACGTTATGGACGGCAAGGTGCGGTCCATGAAGATCCGGCAGTTGTCATGACGCGCGACTCGACCGAGCCCCTCGTCAGCCGATACGCCTCTCGAGGGGTGCTCGTGGATACGAACGTCCTGTTGCTGTACTTTGTCGGACGGTTCCGCCGGGAACGCATCAGGTCTTTCAAGCGCACCAGTCAGTTCACAGAGAGAGATTTCGACCGACTCGCGCGGCTGCTTTCCCCTTTCGCCCGCATCGTGACTACGCCAAACGTATTGTCGGAAGTTAGCAACCTTTCAGGGCAACTGGGCGATCCTGAGAAGACTCGCTATTTCAGGCAATTCGCTCGGGAGATCGCAGTTCTCGACGAGCGTTACGTCGAAAGCACGGCGGCATCGCAAGACGACTGCTTCTCAAGACTGGGCTTAACAGACTCGGCGATCTTGAGGCTTGCCAAGGATAGGTTCCTGGTTCTCACCGCCGACGCGGGCCTTTACGATGCGGCCGCACGGGCGCGAATTGACGCGATCAATTTCGCTCATTTCTTGGAGTCGGCGGCAGAAGTTGACCGCCGCCGCTAATAGCCCATGTCCTCCGAAAAAGCCACGGCCATCGTCCTGCGGACCATCGATTTCAGCGAGACGAGCCTGATTGTAACGCTGTTCACGCGGGAGTTCGGCAAGATAGGGGCTCTGGCGAAAGGGGCCCGGCGGCTCAAAAACCCCTTCGAGTCTGCTCTTGACGTATTGACCCTCTGTCGAATAGTCTTCCTCCACAAATCGTCCGAGGCACTCGACTTGGTGACAGAGGCTAAACTGCTGCGGCGGTTCCGGCCGGCGGGGCGCAGCCTGGCAGGGCTGTACGCGGCGTACTACGTCGCCGAGTTGCTCGGCGAGTTGACCGACGAGAACGATCCTCATCCTGAACTATTCGACTTGGCCGACGAGACGCTGGAAGCCCTGGCCGCCGGAGACGCCATGCTGCGGCGGCTGGTCCGGTTCGAGCTCGGCGCACTGCGGGTGGTGGGACACATGCCCTCGCTGGACCGCTGCGCCGAATGCGGCGCGGCGGTGGTTCCAGCGGGACGTGTGCCGTTCGGGGCCGTCCACGGCGGCGTGCTGTGTACCGCCTGCCGTGCCGGAAAACCCCAGGTCGCCTCGGTCAACGCCGGCGTGCTGCGGACGATGGCCCAACTGGCCGACCCCCACGGGCAGGCCTGGCGGCGAATCGAAATCGGCAGGGACCTGCAGGGCCAACTTCGCGGCGTCTTGAATAATTACCTCGCGAACCTATTGGGACACAAACCGCGGATGCACGAGTACCTCCGCGAGTTCTGGAGCTAAGTCACGACAAGGATGTCGCCAGTGCCGCCAGCCATGCTTTCCAAGTGGATCGGCAGGACGGGCCTTGCCCACCTTGCGATACTCGCCCTGCCGGCGTGCCTCCTGGTCCTCGCCACCGGCTGCGCGGTGGCGCCGGCGCCGGCCTCGACCGCCGTGGGCGCCACTGCCGCGCCGGCCGCGGCGCCGGCCACTCCGGCGGCGCAAGCGGCATCAACCAACGGCAGCTTGTTTGGCCCGGCCTTGCCGCCCGCCGCTTATTCCCCGCCACCCGCCACCGGTTATCCGCCGCCGGGCGCCAACTGCCCGCCTCCCACGGTCGCCGGCTATCCGCCGCCGGGCCCGGCGGGCGTAGTGCCCATCGGGGCCGCCGACACCGCGCCCGTGGGGCGCGACGTGGTGCCGGTCTCGCTGACGACTCCGGCGCCGGGCGACCCGGGCGCGCCGGGAGGCCCGACGGCCGGCGGCATCCCGGAGCCCATCGTCGCCAGCCCTGCCGCCGCGGCCAAGCCGAAGTCGGACGACGACGACGGATGGGACATCTCCAACCTGGCGCCCGACAAGATCTGGAAGAACATGAGGGCGGCGGCCGGCTACGGCCCGGACGAGAAGATCGCCAGAGCGGCATTCCAGGAAGGCCTGGCCTTGATGCGCCAGAAGAAGTTCGACGAGGCGGCCGCCAAGTTCGACGTCGCCTCGGACCGATGGCCCGATTCCACGCTCGAAGAGGACTCCCTGTTCCTTCTGGGCGAGTGTTATTTCTTCGCGGACCGCTACTCGAAGGCCTACGACGCCTACGCAAACCTGCTGAAGAAGCGAGACAACACGCGGCACCTGGATACGGTCATGTTGCGTCAATTCCTCATTGGCCGCTATTGGGACCAGATGGACGTGCACGCCCACCACTGGCCCATCACGCCCAATTTCACTGACAAGACCCTGCCGCTGTTCGACACGGGGGGCAACGCCGTGGGGTCCTACGAGCAGGTGCGGCTGCACGATCCGACGGGCCCGCTGGCCGACAGCGCCGTCAAGGCGACCGCCGACTACGAGTTCCGCAACGGCCACTGGGAAGAAGCAGCCGGCAAGTACGACGATCTTCGCCAACACTTCCCCAAGAGCCGGTTCCAGAAAGACGCCCACATCCTGGGCCTCCAGAGCGTCATGCGGATCTACCAGGGGCCCTGCTACTACAAGGGCCCATTGGATCGCGCGAAGGACATCGCCGATCAGACGCTCACGCAGTTTCGCGGCAAGCTGGGCGACGAGGAGCGTTACGTGACCGACACCCGTGCCCACATCATCGAGATGCAAGCCGATCGGGAATGGGCGATGGCCCGGTATTATGACAAGAAGAAGCACTACGGGGCGGCGAGGCGCTACTACAAGACCCTGATCGACAATTACCCCCGCACCCCGCGGGCCGAGCAGGCGCAGAAACGGTTGCAGGAGATCCGCGGCGAGCCGGATACCCCGCCGGACCATTTCGCCTGGCTGACCGGAATGTTCGAGCGGCAAAGGTAGCGGGCGAGCTCAGGATTGCAAATTGAGAATTGCAAATTGCAAATTGCAAATTAAGGAGGCCGGGCCTGCGGCTGCGGATCGGCTCGCGTCTGCGGATGCCGCTGTCCCGCCTCTCCCCCCCGGGATCGGTAAAACCGGATCACGCTGTCTGCGTCAATTTGCAATTTGCAATTTGCAATTTGCAATCTGCAATTTGCTGCTCCTCGTGGCCGGCTGCGCCGGCTACCAGATCGGCAACCGCGCCCTGTTCCCGGAAAAATCGCGGGACGGCGCCCCGATCGAGACCGTGTATGTCCCCGTGTTCGAGTCGGCCAGCTTTCGCCGCCAACTGGGCGAACAGCTCACGGAAGCGGTGGTCAAAGAGATCGAACGTCGCACTCCGTACAAGGTGGTGGGCGACCCCGGCGCCGACACGGTCCTCGTCGGCCGCATCGCCGGCGATGACAAGCACCTGGTGCTGGAGACCCGCCGGGGCGATCCGCGGGAGTCCCAAGGCGCGCTGCACGTCCAGGTGTGCTGGCGCGAGCGGGACGGCACCGTCCTCCGCGAGGGCCGGCCCATTCCCCTCCCGGCCGACTGCGTTGCCGTCACGGCAACCTCCGACCTGGTGCCCGAGGCCGGCCAATCCACCGCGACCGCCCAGATGCAGACCATCCAGCGGCTCGCACGGCAGATTGTCTCCCTCATGGAGGCCCAGTGGTAGGGATTTTGGATTTTGGATTTGGGATTTTGGATTGAGAGGGAAACAAAGCCCAGCCGGAGCACGAAAATCCAAAATCCAAAATCCAAAATCCAAAATTGGAAGCTCCGCACGCGGACGCTGGCGGTCGGACGGATGCCGCTGCTGATGGGCGTGGTGAACGTAACGCCCGACAGTTTCTCCGATGGCGGGCAGTTCTTCGCGGCTGGTGCGGCCGTCGAGCACGCCCTGCGATTGGTGGACCAGGGCGCCGATCTGCTGGACATCGGCGGCGAGAGCACCCGGCCCGGCGCGGAACCGGTCGCCGCGGAGGAGGAACTCCGCCGCGTGCTGCCCGTCATCACCTCGCTGGCCTCTCAGACGACGGTGCCGCTTTCTATCGACACCTCGAAGGCGGCCGTGGCTGCCGCGGCCCTCGCCGCCGGCGCGGAAGCGATCAACGACGTGACCGCCCTGGAGGGCGATCCCCGGATGCCGGCCCTGGCGGCAGAGAGCGGCTGCGGCGTCTCGGCCATGCACGTGCGGGGCAGCCCGCGGACCATGCAAGAGAACCCCGTCTATGCGGACGTGGTCGGCGAGGTCTTCGATTATCTCCGCCGGCGGCGCGACGCCCTGCTGGCCGCCGGGATCGAGCAGTCGCGAATTGCCCTGGACCCGGGCATCGGCTTCGGCAAGACGACGGAGCACAACCTCTTGCTGTTGCAGGCGATCGGGCGGTTCCACGCCCTGGGCTGCCCGCTGTTGCTGGGCGTCTCGCGGAAGCGGTTCATCGGCGAGGTCCTTGGCAACCTGGCGGCGGACCGCACGGCCGGCACGATCGGCGCTGCCCTGGCGGCCGCGCGGCACGGGGTGCAGATCCTCCGCGTCCATGACGTGGCCGCCGTGCGGCAGGCCCTCCTCCTCTTCGACGCCGCCGGGGGTTTGTAACCCGTTGTGCTATAATCTCTTATGGCAATCGCGATTCTGCGGTTGGTCGCCCAGTCGCCATTGACTTCGCAGGGCATCCTGAGGATACTTCCGCCATGAATGAGCTGGAGACTTATTGCCTGGAGTTGGCGCAGCGGGCCAAGCGGGCCGCCGTCGAGTTGGCCCAGGCCACCGGGGCACAAAAACAGCAGTGGCTCCGCCACGCGGCCCGGCTGCTGGGCCAACGATCGGTCGCCCTGGCCGAGGCCAACCACCTGGACCTGGCGGCGGCGGCGGGCTACGGCCTGAGCGACGCCCAGGTCGACCGGCTCCGCCTCACCCCGCCGCGGATTCAGGCCATGGCCGCCGCCTTGGAAGAAGTGGCCATGCTGCCGGAGCCGATCGGCGAGATCATCTCGTCGTCGATCCGGCCCAGCGGCCTGGAGGTGCAGAAGGTCCGTGTGCCGCTGGGGGTGGTCTTCTTCATCTACGAATCGCGGCCCAACGTCACGTCCGACGCCGCGGCGATCTGCGTCAAGGCCGGCAACGCCGTAATCCTCCGCGGCGGGAAGGAGGCAGCCCACTCGAATCGGGCGATCGTCGAGATCCTGGCCGAAGCGGCCGCCGAGGCCGGACTGCCCGGCGACGCCGTCCAACTAGTCGCCACGCCGGACCGTGCCGCGGTGGGCGAGTTGTTGCGCATGCCCGAGTACATCGACCTCGTGATCCCCCGCGGCGGCGAGAGTCTCATCCGCCGCGTGAGTGAAGAAGCCCGCATGCCCGTCATCAAACACTTCGCCGGAAATTGCCACGTCTACCTGGACCGCTCGGCCGATCCGGAGATGGCCGAGCGGCTGGTGGTCAATGCGAAGTGCCAGCGGATGGGCGTGTGCAACGCGGCCGAGTCGCTGGTGGTCCACGCGGCCGTGGCGCCCACGCTGTTGGCGCGAGTGGGCAAGGCCCTGGTGGACCGGGGGATCGAGATCCGGGCGGACGACCGCGCCCGCGAGTGGCTGCCCCAGGCCAAGCCCGCCACCGAAGCCGATTACTCGACCGAATACCTCGGCCCGATCATCTCGGTCCGGGTCGTCGATTCGCTGGACGAGGCGATCGAGCACATCAACCGCTACGGCTCGCGGCACACCGACGCGATCGTCACCGGCGACCTGGCGGCCGCAAGGCAGTTCGCCGCCCGGGTCGATAGCTCGGCCGTGATGATCAACGCCAGCACGCGGTTCAACGACGGGGGCGAGTTCGGCCTGGGCGCCGAGATCGGCATCAGCACCGACAAGTTCCACGCCCGCGGCCCCTGCGGCATCCACGAGCTGACCAGCTACAAGTACGTGGTCTACGGCACGGGGCAAGTGCGGGAGTGAAGAGGGAGTCGTCCGTTGTCCCTTGCTCGTGGTCTCCTGCAACTGACAACTCACAACTGACAACTGACAACTGACCACTGACAACTGACCACTGACAACTGCCTCTGGCTACTGGCTACTGACAACTGCTACCATTAGGCGCTCGGCTGCTTTACGCGGCTGCGATGCGCCCGAACTGACTCCAATGAAAGAATTCTACATTTCCGATTGCGCCCGGATGGAGAACCAGACCATCACCTCGCTGTTTGTGGTCGCCCTCAAACAGGTGAAGTCGAAGAAGAGCGGCGAGTTGTATCTGTCTTTGGTGCTCGCCGACCGCAGCGGCCAGGTGCAGGCAAACATGTGGGACAACGTCGCCGAAGCGATCTCCGGCTTCGAGCAGGACGACTTCGTCAAGGTGAAGGGTGTAGTTCACAAGTACAACGGCCGCTGGCAACTCACGGTTCACAAAATGCGCAAGCTGGGTGAGTCGGAGATCGACTACTCGGACTATCTTCCCAAGACCAGCAAAGATATTGAGCAACTCTGGCAGACGCTATGCAGCTTTGTTGAGAGCTTCCAGAATCCGTGGCTAAAGTCGTTGATAAAGGAATTCATCGCGGACGAGGCGCTGGTCGCCGCCTACAAGACGGCGCCCGCGGCCAAGACACTGCATCACGCCTTCGTCGGCGGCCTGCTTGACCACGTCGTGTCGCTGTTTACGGTTTGCGATCTGGCCTCGCGCAACTATCCCCAGGTCAATCGCGATCTGCTGCTCTCCGGCGTCTTCCTGCACGACATCGGCAAGCTGCACGAGCTCACGTATCAACGCTCCATCGCCTACACCACCAAGGGACAACTCCTGGGACACATGATCATCGAGCTGGAAATGTTGCACGACAAGATCGCGCATGTGCCCGGCTTTCCGGAGGAACTGAAGGTCCTGCTGGAGCACCTGATCATCAGCCACCACGGCGAATACGAGTTCGGATCGCCGAAGCTGCCGATGTTCCCGGAAGCGCTCATGCTGCACTATATGGACGATCTCGACTCCAAGATGGAAAGCATGCGGGCGCAGTTCGAACGCGAGGCTGAATTTGATTCGCCCTGGACGAGCTACAATCCTTCGCTCGCCCGTCCCTTGCTGAATCCGAAGAAATTTATTGAAAAGGGCCTGGTCAACTCGCGACTGGTGGAAGTTCCGAAGGCCGTGGTCGCCGCCGCGGCCGGCCCCGTTGTCGCACCGAGCAACTCCGGCGACAAGTCCGTCGAAGAGACGACTAACGGCGCGTCGAATGTCGACGAACCGGGGCCTATAAACGCCAGCGCCGGTGAAGCCGTCGAAAAGCAGTCCTCTTCACCGCTCGAGGCCCTGCAGCGCAAGTTCGAATCA
>JBEKCP010000155.1:0-10055 GCA_050014815.1 Thermoguttaceae bacterium
AGGTCGGGGCGGGCACAATGATCATTTCAGGCACAAACACCTATACCGGCACGACCACGGTTGGCGCGGGAACGCTGATGGTCAACGATTTGGCCCCGCTGGGCTTTTCGACGAATGTTGGGCTGGGCAGCGGCCTGTTGGTGCTGTCGAACGCCACGGTGAGCGTCCCCATCACCGCCAGCAACATTTACGGCAGCAACATCAAATGGACCTGTCCGGCCGCGATCAACATCATCAGCGGCGCCATCACCATCTCGAACGGCCTTCTGCTCAACATCAACAGCGCGGCCGGCACGTCCGCGGGCGCTGAACTCCACATCACCGGGGGCGTCAATTCCTCGGGCGGGAATCTGGAGATCTTCGACGACAACAGCGGCTCGTCGGATCCCGGTAATGTCTGGATCGAAACGACGCCAATTAACCTCGGAACCGGGGAGTTGCGTGGGTTTGGGTCGCACATCAACGTGGCCAACAATGTGGTGGGCGCCATCCACCCTTACTATGGCCGGCGCATGTCGCTGGAGGTGGACCAGGCCTTTGTCGGCGCGCCCGCCCTGACGGTCGGCAATCCGAGTTGGGGCAAACTGGACCTGAACGGGCACGACCTGCTCGTGAGCAGCCTGACCGATAGCGGGGACAGCGGCGACACCGTCACCAGCGACCGGAACGCGACATTGATCGTGAGCAACAATGTGCCGGATACCTATGGCGGGCTCCTGGCCGGCAATGGGCTCTCTTTGCTCAAGACCGGGACCGGCAGATTGGTGCTGGGGGCTGACCACACATACGCGGGCAACACGACCGTCGCGGGGGGCGTGCTCGAAATTGATGGCATGATCGGGAGCGGCAGCGGCCAGGTACTGGTCAGCAACGGGACACTTTCAGGCGTGGGTACGATATTGGATGCGGTTACCGTCGAAGCCGGCAGCACGCTCTCGCCCGGAGCCGCAGGCGCCGGCACCCTGACCATCGACAACTCACTCGTCCTGGCCGGCACGACGGCGGTCGCGGTCGGCAAAAGCGGGACCAGCATCACCGCCAGCGGAGTTCAGGGCGTGACCGACCTGACTTACGGCGGCGCCCTGAACGTGTCTGTTAGCGGACCCACCGCCCTGGCCGTCGGTGACACCATCAAGTTGTTCGACGCCACAAGCTATAGCGGGGTGTTCGCGGCCGTTTCGCCCGCGCCTGGGTTTGGCCTGGCCTGGGACCAGTCCTCACTAGCGGTCGATGGCACGTTGAAGGTTGTCGCCTCCCCTCTGAACACGGCCCCAACCAATCTCACTTGGAGCGCGGGCGCTGGGAGCCTGACATTGTCCTGGCCGGTGGACCATCTCGGCTGGCGCCTGCTCGCGCAGACCAATAATCTCCAGTCGGGGGTTAGCCGCAACCCGCTGGACTGGGCCATGGTGCCTGGCTCTGACCAGACCAACCTCGTGTCCGTCCCCCTCAGTCCGGGGAAACCCAGCGAATTCTACCGTCTGGTTTACCCATAACTTGAAAGAACCCGAGGCGGGGACGAGTCGTCAACGAGTCGTCCCCGCAAATCTTATCTCAGGAAACTGACCAGACTTTTGCCAATCTCCAGACAACCGCCTTGCGGTTGGTCTCAGAGCGTGTTCGAGACGCCATAAAGGGAAGCTACGGCACCTGCAACCGGAAGAACCTCGGCGGGGAATGAACATCGAAATCGATGGCGTTGGTGAAGACAAAGCGGCCGGTGCCGTCATAATAATTGGTCGCGAGCCGCATCCACCGGGACAGGGGCAAGTCGGCGGTGGTCGAAGTCAGTTCGACATAGGAGGCGTTAGGGAGCCCGCCGAGGCCGGTGACTACCAGGTTGGTTCCCTGGAGTTGGAGCGAGCTGAAGCTCGGCACGATGGAGAGCGCCTTGAGGATGCCGCCGTCGGCCAACAGGTTGGTGTCCCAGACCAAACCCCGTCCCGGGGTTGGGGGCAGGATGCTGCTGAAATATCCGCTGCAGGTGCCCGCGCTGAACAAGTGGAAGCTGTCGCCGCCGGCCAACAGAGTCGCGCCGATGTTTGTCACGATGAGCGTGCCCCCATAAACCAGCGAGCCGGACACGCGAACAAGGTCGTTGGTCAACGGCGAGTGGTTGACCGCGATCACCGTCGTGCTGCCCGCGGAGAGTGTCAGCGCGTTGTTGAAGGCCAGCGCACCCGCTGCATTGCCTGGAGCCAGCGTCGCGCCGCTGCCGACGGTGCAGTTCCCGGTGACCGCGCCATGGCCCTGAAGCGTCTGGCCGGTTGCCAATGTGAAGCCCCCCGCCACCGCCGCCAGGTCGAGTGTCGCGCCTGATCCAACCGAGATGGCGGGGCTGTTTGGCAGCGCTGAAGTTATGCCGACGGGCGCGGCGAGAGCCAGTGTGCCCCCGGTAACCGCCGTGGATCCACAATGAACGCTCGAGCCGCTGAGGGTTAGCGTCCCGGCACCCGCCTTGACCAAAGCGAGCCCCGCTCCGGAAAGCGACCCCCCATAGGCGCTCGACGTTGTGTTACTCACGGTAAGCGTGGCCGGCAGGTCGCTCCGGACGACGTCACTGGGGCCGTTGTTAGCCGGGTTGGTGAGCCCGCTAACCGTCAGGCTATGTCCGTTCAGATCGAGTTGGCCCCAACTCGGATTCCCGACGACCAGGTTGGGAGCGCCGACGAACGCGCCGTCCACCTCCAGGTAGGTGCTGCGCCCGTAGTAAGGATGGATGGCGCCGACGATGTTCCCGGCGACGGCCAGGTGCCAGCCATAGCCGTTTAACTGGCCGCCGCCCAGGTTCAGCGGGCGCTGGCAGATCCAGATGTTGGCCACGGCGCCGTCGTTGAGGAGTTCCAGGTTGTTATTCGAACCGGTGACGCCCCCGTTGATGCTCAACCAGCCCTCGGTCCAACTGCTGTTGAAGGTCACCGAGGGAGCGGCCAAGGTAATGGGTCCGGAGAGAATGTTGGAGCCAAAACCTCCCAGGTACTCGACAGCCCCGCCCTTGATGGTGATGGACGAGGCAATGGTCACGCCCCGTAGCGAGAGCGTCCCGGAAGTGATCACCAGGGCCGGGCTGTTGCCCAGCGCCGCCTTGCCGCTCAGGGCCAACGTACCGGCGCCCAAGGAGGTGGCCCCGCTATAAGTGCTATCGCCAGTGAGCGCCAGCAGGCCCGAACCGAGCTTGGCCAGTCCGCCTCTGCCCGTCAGCGGGGCGCTGATCATGGCATTGCCGTTGGCCGTAAGGGTCATGGTGTTGGTCAGCCGGATGGAACCGGCGCCAGCCGCCAGGGTGTAGCTGCCAGAGGTGCCGTTGAAGGTGATCCCCAACGGCATGACGTCGGCAGCCAGGCACACCGCCAGGCTGGTGACGGTATCTGTCCCGAAGGCTGCCACGTTGCCGTCGAACCACCGAATCGTGTTGCCGCCCACCCACCAGTTCGCTCCGCCGCCGCCCCAGACGCCGCTGCCATCCTGCGGGCCGCTCACCACGGCATTGGCATCCCAGGCGAGGGTCGCCCCTTGGATCGGTGTGGTCGCGTCGGCCGGGGCGCTCGGCGCTGAACTGCCCAAGCTGTTGGTGGCGGACACCGTATAGGAATACGCTACGCCCGCCGTGAGGCCGGTATCTGAATAATTGGTGCCTGCGAGGGTGGCAATGACCACACCGCCCCGGCTCAGCGCATAGCCAGTGGAGCCCGACACGGGCGGCCAACCCAGATCAATCCGGTTCGAAGCCACGACCGTCGCCAGCACGGTCAGTGGCGCGGCCGGTGAACCAGCAACGCTGACGAAGATAGTAATCGGCCCGGAATCCAGGGCGTTGGTCGCGTCATAAATCACCCGGGCGCTGACCTGGTAATTGCCCGCGCTGACGTTGGTCCAGGTGCATGCGTAGGGCGGAGTCGCGCCCTCGCCGAGCAGGTTGGTGCCGTTGGCATAGAACAGCACTTGGTTGATGGTGCTGCCGTTGGTCACGACAGTAGCCCCCAAGCTGATGGTTGCCGGGGCCGTAAAGGCCGCGCCATCGGCCGGGCTGCTAAGGGAGACCACGGGAGAAGACCAGGCCGCGAGGATCTCCCGGTAACCCGAAAGCCCCGCCGTGCTGGTCGTACGCACGCGGTAATAATTCGTCGCTCCGACGACCGCGGAGACGGCAGCGTTGGTCAGCCCGGCACCCACGATGGCCGCAGTGGCAAAATTAACGCCGTCGGTTGAGGCCTCCACCTGGAAGCCGGTCTCGAAAGCGGCCCGGTCGCGCCAGCCAAGGAGGATCTGATTGCTGGATACCCCCGTCGCCTGCAACCGGTCGGGTGGCGGGGCGGTAAACCCGGCCCGCTGGAGGCCGCGCTGGAGGATGGGACTGCCGAGCATTCGGGACCAGGTCGAGCCCGTGCGATAATTCTCGATCATGATCAGGAGCGGCCCCTGGTCCAGCCCAATGGCGACATCATCAAACCAATTGCCCGCCTGGATATTGTAGGCGTCGCGAAAACCCTCCGTGGTCCAGATGTTCGTCGTGTAAGTGTCGTAGAGATGGCGCAAGGCCGGCAGGCAGATCTCGGGGGCGAAGGGCAGGGAAGCGCCCGCAGCCGTCGGCGCAATCGTGCCGTCATCGAACCCAACCGGAGCGCCGCGCGCGGCGTAGTAGAGGTAGGCGATTCCGTTGACGGTCCGGTCCGGGCCATCGCAGGCGGTCAGGCCCCATTCATAAGGGCCGTAGTTGGGGTAGCCCAGCGGGTTCTGGATGGCATATTGTTGCTGTGCCAGGGTCGCTCGGCGGGAATTCTCGAAATAGTCGCTGTTCCGCTGGCGCATGTAGCCGTCGGCAATGCCGCGGAAATCGATCCAGGTCTGCGAGTATTGGTGGGTAAAGAGCGGCGCGCACGTGACATAGCTGCAGCCATAGAACGTGCTCCAGAGGTAACCGTTGGTCCAGGCGCTCCAGGAGGCCGCCGGCAGCGGGTTGGTGGCCGCCCCCAGGCCGAGTAGATAGAGGCAGGCCGCTTCGTTGTAGCCCGTCCAACCACTGGCCCCAAACCCACCCTCGGGCGTCCATTGCAGGGTGACCGTGTTGTCGCTCGCTCGCAACGCGAAGGACCAGTCGATGCGGTCGAGCAAGGCGGCGGAAAACTGGCGGATCTGGATTTCGACGATATTGGTCGGATTGTCAAAAAACTGCCCGGCGTCGATCACGCCCAGCATGAGCAGCGCGGTGTCAATGGTCGAGAGTTCGCTCGCGCCGGCCCGCAGCCCGGTATTCGCATCGAGCAAGTGGTAAAACCAGCCGTGATAACCGGCGTACCCGCTCGCGCCGGCGCCCTGGGGCAAATTATAGAGCGTCTGCAAGGTGGTGAGCACTCGCTCCGCTCCGCTCGATCTCGTGATCCAACCGCGTTCGATTGCAATATCGATGGCCCCCAACCCGAAGCCGGCGCCGCCGATGGCGCAGGGCCAGCCGACGGCTGACTTGTCGCGGATCAAACCATTGGACAGATTAACCTCGTTCCAAAAGAAGTTGAAGGTCTGCCGCTCCACATAGTCCAGGAAGGCGTCGTCGCTGGCAAAGGTCTGCGGGCCGGCTGCTGGGGCGAGGTCGCCCCGCGCGACGAGGTTGGCCAAAATCAGCAGCACGGCAAAGAGGCAAAACTTAACGTTTTTCAAGCCAGACCCTTGTACTGCGTTCTTTCCGGCAGGACAAGTTACGGGAATTCGTAAAGACGGAAGGCGCGCGCGGTCTTGAAATGCAGGCGCAGAACTGATTGAGTGATCTTGACGAAAGCGCGCTACGGCAACAACGGGACGACTGCGAAGGGACCGAACTCTCCTGGTGCTGGCAGAAGGACGCCTTGCGGCATCCTCCGCCCAGGGGACCGGATTGGAGTCAAGGGCAGGGTACCCGCGCGCTCAAGCCTGCTACGGCACCTCCTTGTAACCGCAATGGTTTTCGTTCTGCCCCGGGCCGGCTTGGGCGTCCCGGTTCCCCTTCGCGCGGTCGAGGCCAGCGCCCCGGCCCAGGAAGGCCATCCGCTGGCGGCGGCCGTCGATGGCCTGCTCACTCCGGACAATGGGTGGTCGCTCAAGGAAGGCTCACAGTTCCAGGACCAATGCGCCGTCTTTGCGCCGGAGAAACCTTTGACGGCGATAATGTGCCAACTCGAGTTCTCGTTTCTCGACCCGCAGGCCGTTTCCCATTTCGGCGAATTCGAGGTCAACGTCACCACCGACGAAAAACCGAGCGTGCAAGGCCGGTGGATGCCACTGGTCGCCGAGGCGGTCACGGCCAACTACCCCGATGGCGTCGTGGTCTGGGGGCCCACCGCCAGAATCCAAACGTATCGGCCGGGCACCGTGGTCACGTTGCGCGCTCAAACTCCGTTCCCGGGCATTACCGGCTTTCGCTTGCGGCTTTTGGCCAAACCCGGCCCGGCCGGGAGCCAACTGCGCCCGGCGGTGGGCTGCTCGGCTTCCGGCAATTTCCGGCTCACCGCGTTCCGGCTCGAAGCCGAGCCTTTCCACACCAGCAATATCGCCTTTGGCCGGCAGCTCTTTTCCTCGGGCGCGGTCCCCGCCAACCTGCCCCTGAAAAACCTCACCGACGGTTTTGTCAGCACCTACACCTACCATACCCGGAGCTGGATGGAGAATGAGTTCTTCTTCGAACTCGACCTCGGGCGCATCGTCGCGCTGGATCACATCGTCTTGCGGGGACGCACCGATGGCACCGAGGCCGACCAACTCAGCAATTACGGCGTCGAACTCCTGTCCGAATCCGATCGCTACCCCAAGTCGCGCTGTTGGAGTGTTTGGATACGACCCGACGGGTCGCACCCGACGGTCGGCAGCGCCGATATAATCCGCGCCGCGGACGGAAAGGGTTCCTTCGCCGGCCGGCTCGTCCGCATTTACAACCGGAATCCCCAGGTCCAAAAACTCCAGATCGCCGAACTCGAGGTCTATCCCGCCTTGGTGCCCCAGGCGCGGGATTGGGTCGCCGACGGCGTCACCTTGAACCCGGGCAGCGAAGTCGCCCTGCCCGCCGGCCTCCACAGGCTGGCCTTCACTATTTCCAGCCAGGAACCGGGCATCGTCGCCGGCTCGCTCACTTATCGCTGGCGCATCC
Source organism: Thermoguttaceae bacterium (assembly GCA_050014815.1). Classification (GTDB taxonomy): domain Bacteria; phylum Planctomycetota; class Planctomycetia; order Pirellulales; family Thermoguttaceae; genus JBEKCP01. The sequence goes on from JBEKCP010000155.1 coordinate 7,115, forward strand.
CGGGTTGGGCCGACCAGTGGCGCGAAACCGGCAGCGACGGCCGGGTAGTGCTCGAGCCCCCACCCCCGCCGGGCGGATTCCAGCTCCACCTCGAGGCCCGGCACACCGATGGCCTATGGGACGAATCCGGCCAACCCCTGTTCTTTCGCATCGCCCCGCCGTGGTGGCGCGAACCGGGCAAAGTCGCCATTTTGGGCGGGACCCTGGCGCTCGCGACCGCCGCCTTGAGCTGGGGCATCTATACCTGGCGCGTCAGGCGCGGTCTCGCCCTCGCCGAGCAAAGCGTCAAACTGCACCGCGAACGCCTCCGCATCGCCCGCGACATGCACGACGAGATGGGCGCGCGCCTCACCTACATCGCCCTGCTGGCCGACCGCACGCGCCGCGAGACGGAGGCCCCGGCCGACGAGCGGGGCCGCCTCCTCGGCGGCCTCGCCGAGAATGCCCGTTCCGCTGTCGATGCCCTCGACACCATCGTCTGGGCCGTCAGCCCGCAGCACGATACGGTCGGCGGGCTGGCGGATTATCTGTGCGACTACGCCCCAGGCTATCTCAAAGCCGCCGGGGTGAAGTGCCGCCTCGACATTCACGTGGACGCCCAGGACCGTGCCCTCCCGCTCATCGTCCGGCACGAGTTGCTCATGGCGGTCAAGGAGGCCCTCCAAAACATTGTGAAACATGCTGGCGCAACCGCCGTCCGCCTCACTGTTCGCGACGAGCATGGCAGCCTCGAGATCGCGGTGACCGATGACGGCCGGGGCTTTCCCGGGCGGCCTGGCGGCGCCGGCCACAACGGTCTGGCCAACATGCGCCAGCGCCTTTCCGAAATCGGCGGTTCCTGCGAAACCGGGGCGGGGGACGACGGCCGCGGTGTTTGCGTCCGGTTCACCATCCGCCTGGACCACGGCCCTTAGCCTGATGTCGATCATGGAAATCAAAGTCGCCCTCGTCGAAGACAACCTCCCGCTCGCCACCGAATTGGAGAAATGGATTGGGGGCACCAAAGGCTTCAATTGTGTCGGCGTTCATCCCTCCGCTGAAAGCGCCCTCAAGTCCCTCCCGGCCGCGCGGCCCGACGTGCTGCTCGTGGACCTCCGGCTGCCCGGCATGAGCGGAGTGCAACTTATTCAGAAACTGAAGGCCCTCTGTCCCGACGTCCAATGCCTCGTGCTCACCATGTATGCCGAGAGCGATTTGATCTTCGAGGCGCTCAAAGCAGGCGCCTGCGGGTACCTGCTCAAGCGCACCGAACCCTCTGAAATCGCGGAGGCCATCCGCCAGGTTCATGCGGGCGGCTCCGTCATGACCCCGCGCATCGCCCGTCGTGTTCTCGAGATGTTCGCCCACCCGCCTCCGACCCGGACGTTTCCCTCGGAACAACATCGCCTGACCGACCGGGAACGCGACGTGCTCCAATGCATGGTGGAAGGCCAAGCCCGCAAACAAGTGGCGGACAGCCTCGGCATCAACGCTCACACGCTGGATTATGTCATCCGTTGCATCTACCGCAAACTGCACGTCAACTGCCTCGCCGCCGCCGTCTCCACCGCAATCCGCGAAGGGATCGTTTCCCGGCCAAGCTTGCCATAAAAGTAAAAGGGTCACGGAATTCGTACATTCATACCTCCACCTCTCCATTATGGTTTTCATAGACCTGCTCCAGTCGCCTTTTCAGCCGCTCCAATTCCGGCTGCCCCGCACGCTTCACCCGGCCAATGGCCTGCGTCACTCGCGATTCGTCTCCCATCCCCAGCCGCTCGCTCACCCACCGCCGCCGCGCCGTGGTGTGCTGGCACAACCACCACGCCAAAACCTCCTTGTCCCATGCTCCCTTCCTCGTCTCGGCCAGTTGCCCTTCTGTCAGTTCCAGCGCCGCCAACCCGCGCGTCAGCAACCGCTCGGCTTCCGCCTCACCGTGCGCCCGCTTGGCTTCCCCGCTATAGGACCCGCTTCGCCCCTGACGCAACGGCTGCTCCACCAACGCCAACATCCGCTCCTTGAATTCCGTCCCGCCCACATACCAGCCCCGCCGAACCGCCTTCCACTCCTCCGCCAGTTCTTTCCGGCCCCGCTTTAGCCCCAACTCCAGCACCCGCCCTTCAATGTATGCCTCGTAGCCCTTGCGCCCTTCAGGTGGCAGCCCCAGGTTCCCCAGCACTCGCTCAGTCACAAACCACCCGGGCCGCGCTTCCCCGGCCCTCACATACCAGGGGTAACTGCTCCACCGGTAGCAGGCCAAACCCTCCTCCCCCACCCGGATCAACCCGGCCCGCGCTGGATTCAGATGAACATATGTGCTCACCACCCCAAAGTAATCGCCCGCCTCCGGCTCCACCACCACCGCCTTGTAGCGGCCCTGGAACAGATGGCCGAATATCTCGTGCCGCGAATTGTAGCGTTGGGTGTAAGTGCCTTGCAACCATTTCATCCCCGCCACCAGATTGGCTTCGGGCGTCTCCAACAGCAGGTGATAATGGTTGTTCATCATCACCCAGGTATGGATGCGCCAACCGGTCTTCTCACACGCTTGGCCCAGCGTTTCCAGCCACAGCTTGCGGTCACGCTCGTCGGCGTATATCCCGCCCCTGGTTGCCGCGCGCCATCACATGGTAAGCGGCTCCGGCATACTCGATGCGGATCTTGCGTGCCATCGGGGGTAATCCTGGCCCCAGATCACCAACCTGTCAACCCAGACTACGGCTTTCCGGGACTGACCCTGCTATGCACCCCAAGTTCGATCATGCGGAAAGCCGCGCGGCTGGCGCCCTTCGCCTGGCCTTCCGCCGCCGCCACCACCGCGATCAGGTCCAAGAGCCCCCGCGTGTAGCCGCCCGCCGGTCGCATCAAGTGCATAGCTCCCCCACCCACGTCATCAGCTCCTGCACCCATTGGTCAAACCGCACCGGGGCGCGGCGTGTCCGATGGGGCCAATCTCCGGTTT
>JBEKCP010000156.1:0-10051 GCA_050014815.1 Thermoguttaceae bacterium
GTGGCGGTGATCTTGCCGTTGTCCACGTCCGAGAGGATCGTGTAGTCCACGGGGCCGAAGTGCGTCGGCCCGTTCTTCACGGAGATCTTCTTGCCCTGCTCGAGCCACGCCCGGGGCGTGGCCCGCGCCAGCCACAATGTCGTCCCCTCCTCCATCACCAACAGGTTGCGCAGGCGCTCGAGGAACGCGGCCTCCTCGAACGACTTGTCCGCCGGTCCGCGCGTGGTGTGTTCGTTGAACGTGTAGGGACCGATCACGATGTTCACGGCGTACTGGTTGTAGAACGAGCGCAGGAAGTTGGGCACGTCGTCCCACTGCAAATGGACGTCGGGCGTGCGCTCGATCCCGCACTGGTAGAACCAGCCCGCGCCGCTGAACCAGTCCTTCTCCGGATCGTAGCCCTTGGTACGTTCGGGCAGGTGAAAATGTTCCAGTAGTAGCCTGTCCTCCAGCACATCCACTATCCCCTGGACGTGAGGGTCATCCTGACCAAGCAGGCGAGAACGATTGATGAAATGCACGCCCCCGCGGATGGCATCGGCATACAGACCGGGCGTATGATCTCCGCCAAAATGTGTGGGCATGTGCCGGCTGGCAGGACCACGAATATATGGCGCGGGCGGAAGAAACGACCGGTAGGTCCCGTCGCGCACGCGGATCACGGGAGATAGCACCAGTGATTTCTCCACCGCGGCCAGAAGGTCTTTCACGTAAGCTTCCGCCTCCGCCCGGTACGTCTGGCCGCCTTGCGGGTCGATCTCGGCGATCGCTTCCGCATATTGTCTAAGCGCGAAACAGGAACCGGCATCGATGGAATACCACGTACGCACCACCATGCTATCCCAGATGTTGCTTGGCGGCAGCAGGCCGTTCATCCACAGGCGATCCCGTCCGGGCACATCTTTCAGGTATCCGCGACGTTGGCGTATGATCCAGTCCGCATTCTTGGCGATTCTCTTGGACCAGGCTGAGAACCATTCCTTGTCGCCGGTCAAGAGGTAATGCTCCACCAAGGCCCATTGTGTTGACCAGGGTGTTTCTGAAATATGCCACCCGTCCATGAAACATCCGTCGCCGTCCGAGAATTGCCCTGCCGGCTTGCCCAGTTGGGTAATCCATCTAGCCAATCCATCGTCTGCGGCGGCATGGAGGCCCATCAAGTCCAGGGTGTGAATGATCACCTGCGTCTCCAGGCCGCAGTTGCGGTAGGGATGATCCTCGATGATGTAGCGGCCGTCCTTGTTTTTTGCGCAGTTGCGAAGCAAATGCCAGGCGCCCACGCCCCAGGCATCGCTCAAGCGTTGTTCCGGAACGTCGATCTTCATCGGCGGTTCGAATGCGGGCTGAGGATAGGGTGGGAACGGTCCCGCGCCGTGCAGCGCGCGCACCGCGCCCTCCCAGCTCTGTTCCGCATGCTCGCGCGTCCGCTGCCGGATCGTCTTGAGCCCCTTGGCGGCCAGCTCCTTCTGGAACGCTATGGCGGAGACGCCGCTGCCGGCCTTGGCGACGAAGAATCCAAATTCCGGCGCCAGAATCGGACCGCTTTCAAGATCGGCCGGCATGAACGAGAAACTCCCGGACGAAGTCCTGACCGTGATGATCGTGCAGTTGGCGTCCTGGATCGTCGCGTTTTGGTTCCAGCGAGGCGTGTTATGCGTCTTCCCGAGAAAGCGCACACGCGCGCGCACGCCACGCCGCGCACCACCGGCAGGTTTGGATTGCCAGGCGCGATCATCCGTCATGCGAGTTCCGGAGTCGCCGGACAGCGATTCTACTTTGTCCGCAATGCCGTTATAGACTTCGAGCCGGCCATCAAATGCTTTCTTTTCGCTTCCAGTCTGGAAGCCCCATTCGATCTCCAGGTCGGCCGACTGCCACGGCGCCGTGGTGTAAACGCGCACGACCGGCGCCGCGGCGCCTTGAGCGGGCGGTTGTGCGCCCGGTGGCAGGGTCACGACCAGGTTGTCTATCTCCGTGGTCGGGGTAACCGCATAAACGTACGAACGTCCGTCGGCGGAGATTGTCGGGGGGCCATCGGGCGACGTCTTGCCAAGGTTGGGTCTCTTCGCCGAAGGCGAAGGCCGCGTCCACCAGGTCGCACCGAGGCAGAGCTTCCACTGAATCGCCACGTCCTCGACGCGCGGCGGCCCGCCGGCCTCCTTCGGCCAGAGCAGTTCGACGCGGTTGACCGCCCGCGGCTCCTCCCACAACAGCCCGCAGAGCAGACCCTCTTTCTTGTGACCGATGCCGGCGGAGAAGAGGAATGCGGTCTCGGGCGGATTCTCCTCGGGCTTGCGGTCGGCCCGGTAGAGGTACGCGCCGGGCGCGATGTCGGCCGGCTGGCCGACCAGTTTGTCCAGGTCGGATGGTTGGGGCTCCTTGGGCGGCTCGGCCGCCAGCGCGGATACCTGAACGCCCAGGGCAACGCCCAATGCGATCAACGCCCCAAGACATGCCTGCCTCGTCGACTTGCTCATGTTCTCCTCCTTCATGGGATGGTGCTTTGTCCTGTTTGCGAGTGGTCAGTTGCCGGCCGGTCTTGCCGGCTTCGCCGCCGCCGCGGCTTGCAGTTGCGGTGGGACGAGTGCTTCGCCAAGTCGGATCTCGTCCTTGGGCGCCGCCAGATCCACGAGGGGTTTGTCGAACAAGCAGATCTTACTGGCGTCCCTTCCCCGGGTCAACGCTTGGCCGGGGCGGCATTCTTGGCGACCAGCGCCCGCAGTTCCGAAGCCAACATATCCAGGTGCCCTTGCGGCGTGCCCATCACCGGGAAGTTGGGCTTCCACCCCTGCGGCAAACGCACCGCGCGCAACGCGGCCAGCGCTGCCTCGGCGCGGCGGCCAAACTCCGGGGTCTTAACGATCTCCGGCAGGAGGTCCTTGCGGTGTTTATAGAGCTTCGCCGGCTGGTCTGGCGACCGGCCAACCTCGACGGTCTCGTACACTTCCCGCATCACCTCGGCATTCGGCGGTCCGAACACGGCGCGGCACCAGTCCAGGGTAATCTCGCGCAGCGGCCGCTTCGGCTCCCACATCTTCTGTCCGCCGACATAAAGGTTGATTTCCGATGGCAAGCCGTGGAAACACAGATCGAGGCTCATCCAATCAAGCGCCGCGGACATTTCCGGGGACGTCCCGAGCCAGAACCGCCAATCCGGCGGGGCTTCGTGGTTGCCCAGCGGGGAGGAGAAGTAGCGGTCGAGCTGCTGCGTGCGGAAGTGAGGCGGCGGCAGCCATTCCATGTCCATGAGATACCATCCCCAGACCCCGACGTGCCGGCCGGCCTTTCGGACCCGTTGGGCGTACTCCGGGTTGTACCAGCGGTGCAGCGCGATGCCGATCTAGCGCGGCGCCAGCGATTCGTCGAGGAAGGAGGCATCGTCGCGCGACTTCCAGAACCCGTTGTTGGCCCAGGTGCTGAGCGTCACCTGTACCTTGGGATTGGCCTTGCGGAACTCCGAAAGCACATCGGCGGTCATCCGCATCGGTTTTTCGTAGCCACCGGGCCCCGGATCGCGCCAGTGCGTCACGACATGATCGGTCTCGCGCCCGATCGACTTCGCCAGCTCGGCGATCTGCGCCCGGTCCTTCAGCAGATCGACGCCCCACAGGAACGCCACCATGCGCATGCCCTGGGGGTGGACGCCGCGCGACAGATCGAGGTAGCAGCGGGTGTTCTCTTCGGTTCGCTTTACCTCGTAGTCGCACATGGCTTTCTCGACGGCGTTGAAGCCGCACGCCCGGATCTGCGCGGCGTACTCGGCGAGGCGCGGTTCCGGCCAGAATGTCGTGCAGAGCCGCTCGCGATCCTCCTGTGCGAAGCGCAGACTTTTCAGCAGGGCGGCGTCGCCGAGATGCACGCTCCGGCCGCGGATGAAGGGATTTCGCACGGCCGAGATGGGCGCGATGGTGAGGCGCCCGTCCCGCCAGCCGAGCTTGCTCAGCAGCCACGCGGCCCCGGCGTCAACCCCCGCTTCCTCCTTGCCGACGACCACAACCAGCGGCCGCCCGCCCTGTTCTCGGGCGATCAGCGCGTAGCCCTCGGCACCGGCGTCGCGCAGGGCGTTCGGGTCGAAGCCCGCAGTGCGGGCGCGCGGGCAACGGGTGGCCGTTTCGAGCACGATCTCGGCCCCGCCGGTTTCGGCGGATGCGGCGTCCCAGCCCCGCTCACTCAGAAAGCCGCGCAGTCCGTCGGCAACCCGCGAAATGGTGGGGTTGCCGCCGTCAGCTTGCACCAGCGGCGCCGAGTATTCCTGCCACTTCCAGCGATCGGTCGGCAGTTGGAGAAACTCCGTTCCTTTATCTTTTGGGCTAAGGACTTTCCACACGTTGTCTTTCGCGATAATGGCTTTCCACTGCGCGGATTCTCCCCCCACAGCGTTTAGGAAGCTCCACGGGGATTCCGCTACCCCAACCTCCAGGCCGCCCGTCACGATCCACTTGCCGTCCTTGGGACCGCGATCGCCGCTGAAATGCGCGAGCAGGTCCCAGCGCGCGTAGGGCGCCAACGTTCGCATCAACTCGCCAGTCCGCAGATTGGCGCGCTCATCATAGCCCAAACCCAGCATGATGATCCGTTCGGACCAGCCGCGCTTCACGACCAGTGCGCGCACGCCTTCCAGCAGTGGTTTGTAGATGGCCTCGGCGCCTTCATCGAGGAGTCGTGGCACCTTGACCTCGGAACTGGTCTTGGTGACCGGATCCCATACCGTCACCGTAGGAATACGGTTGCCTCTGGCGTACGCCCTAGTCGGAACGGCACCGCCATCGTAGGAAAAGGCAACCTCTGGGGACGTGCTTCTATCCCAGACATACACTGTCAGTGCCCGCGGCGGCGCACAGTATTTCACGTAGGTGTCCAGATACTTCTCCAGGATGCTGAAGTCGGGCTTCAGCCCACCCCCGGTCTTCACCCAGCGAATCATTTGAAGTTTCCAGTTGGCGGGCGCGGGATTCACGGCGGTCACGCGGACGTGGTCGTTTCCCACCTGGCCCATCAACGCAAAGGACTTCTCCAGCAACTTGAAGTGCGCGTCCGACCACGGCTCCACCTGGTAATGCATCGCCAGCGTCTCGGGCGACTGCGTGACGCCAATGGTCGAAGAAAAATCCTTCGGGTCAGGCAACTTGAAGCCGGCCACCAGCACCTGAACGGGCACGGCGAAGCTCTTGCCGTTGGCCGTGAGGTTCAGCGTCGAGACATACCAGCCCGGCGCGGCATCCTTGGGGGCATGCACGATGAGCCATACCGGCACGGTCTTGGCCCCTTCCGGCGCCTTTTCCAGCAGCGCATCGCAATAGTGTACGCCTGGATGTTGGGCCGCAAAACGAACTTCCACGGCGCCGGCGGGAATCTTCGCGCCGGCCGGTCCTTGGAACGCCTCCACCTTCGCCGTCACGCCCTGCAGTCCCGCCAGATCGGAGAGCACCGCCTGGCCGTTGCCCACCCCGTTGCGCGGCGCCAGGATCTTGACCGGCAGCACCGGATCGAACGGGTTGGCCATCGGAATCCCGCGCACCGGCATCCCGCGGGTCCAAATCAAGGTCCAATGCCAACCCCTGGCGATCAACGGTTTTGTGGACAGCCCCTCCGCAACTTGGTCCACCGTGTTGGCGCTCCACAGGTGCGTGCCCTGGATGGCCTCCGCGTAAGGAACCGTGCCCGCCCCGCTGGCGCTGGATAGTTTCACTTGGCGGAACCCCACGTGACACCACGCTTTCCAACCCGGTCCAATGGGACCCGCGATCGCCGACCGGTGCAGCTCAACGGCCAGCACGTTGCGGCCCTTGACAAGGATCCGCGAGGGAACCGCGACCGTGAACGTGCGGGCCCGCTTCTGATACCGCTCCAGCCACTTTGCTTCCGGGGCCACCCAGGGATTCAAGCACGGCAGCGGCGTGGTTCCGTCTTCGGCCGTGTAGGCCGCGATGGGATAGTCTTCCGCCGGTGTCACCGGATGGGTGTCCTTCGCAGGTAGATGCCCACGGCCCACTTCCTGGCCATTGACGTACACTACCGCGCCGCCAATATAGGCGACCGTCACCTTCAGATCGGTCGCCTTAACCGGGTCGGTGATGCCAAAACACGTTCGCAGGCATAATACGGCCGGTTCCTGGCCATATTCGCTGGCCTTAGGCACCCCATATCCGCCGAGATAGTCGCCCAGATCATCGACGTTACATCGCGCCCAGGCGCTATCGTCGAAGTCCGTTTTGACCCAATCCGCCGCCGGCAACGGTGAGAAGAGGCCGTTGCACTCGTCCAGTTCGATCGTCTCCTTCCTGGAATTTTTCCCCAATCGGGTGACACAAATGCTCCGGCCGTCGGGTGCCGACTCGTGCCTGAATCTGCCGAGCTGACGTTGACTCAGGACCAGCCCCTCCTGGTCGCGCCGGAGCTGCGCGCCGAGCGTCAAATGCGCCCGCCAAGGCGTCTGGGCGTCGATCAACTCCACCTCCGCGCCGTACAACGCCGGGCACATGAACGAACAACACCCCATGAGCAGAACCACACCCGCGAAAACCAATCTCTTCATGTCGTCAATCCTTCTGAAGGGATGTCTCGGCAAACAAATCGTTTCCACCCTCAACGCAACGTGCGCGGGTGGCATTGTCTCCGCCGCAACCGTTCACGGGGGGCTGTCCCTTTCGGGCGTACAACGTGCTACAAGACCCTATTTCCCTTTGTTCTCGAACCCTTTGTTCTCGAACCACACCGGGCCGCCGAACTTGCCCGTCGTGACGACGTCAAGTTGCTTCTTCCCGCTGCCGCGGAGGTCGCCCACCCAGATGCTCATCCCGGCGCCGATCCCCTCGTCGTAGGAAATTGCGTACTTCTTCCACTCGACCGTCTTGTCCGGCTTGCGGATCAGCTTGTAGTAATAGAGGCCCAGCTTGCCGTACTCGTCGGGGTCGCTGCCGTTGTGGGCCATGAAGCGCTTGCCCGTAATCAGCTCGGGCACGCCGCAGCCGTCGATGTCGGCCAGGGTGAGGCTATGTGCCTGGCTCCACGACTTGTCGATCACATGCTGCTTCCACTCGATCTGGCCGTCCTGGCGGACCTGTTCGTACCAGAAGACCCCGTAACCGTGGGCGCTGCTGCAAATGATGTCGTTCAGCCCATCGCCGTTCACGTCATAGGTCCACATCTGCGCCGATTCCCCGATGGGAAGGGGATGTTCTTTCCAGACGCCGTTGCGGGGATCGGCAGGCGCTTCGAACCAGGCATTCGGACGGAGGATGTCCGGCCGCCCGTCGCCGTTGACGTCGCCCACGCCGCATCCCCAGGTCATCCTCTTCTCCGAGACCATGTGCTTGACGAACTTGCGGGCGCCGTCGGGACCCTTGACCAGCTCGTACCAGAACGTCTGCTGCGCGGCAGGCAGGATATGGACGGCCTTGCCCTCGCCGGTGATGTCCCACAGGTCGGCGCTCTCGAGGTTGCCGCACTTGTTGTCGATGACGTGTTTCGTCCACAGGCCACCGGCCTTGCCGGGGTTGCGGAACCAGGCGCACTCCTGCGCGAACCAATCGACATACACCACGTCCAGCCAGCCGTCGCCGTCGCAGTCCAGAGGCAGGTTGGCGAAGTCGTGCATGTAGCCTTTGCCATTTTCGCCTACCGCCCCCTTCACTTCGCGGTACTGGATCGGCTTGAACTCCGGGGCGAGGTAGAGATAGGGACCGGCGACGATGTCCAACTTGCCGTCGTTGTTGAAGTCGCCCACGCCGAAGGCCTCGCTGCGGAAGTTGCCGATCTGGTGCTTGACGAACTTCATGGGCGACGGCTCCGGCGGCGGCGAGGGTGTCGCCGGTTCGGTCGCTTTCGGCGGCGCGGCCAGTGCCGTCGAAAGGACCAGCACGGCCGCGGCCAACGATCCGGTCCAGAACCGGACACCGCGCACCGCGTACCATCCGCACACTGCCAAACGTTCTGTCAACTTGCCGGCTGCTGAAATCATGAGAGGCTCCTTTTCGTCATCTCGGTGGTTCTTCCCGTTTCGCCGGGATTTTCACACCCGCCACTGGCGTTTTCGGTTCCAGGTGCGAACGCCGCACCAACCGGCGGGTTGCCAGTTCTCTCCCCGTCCTCACCACTGTCCCAAGATGGCCTTATCGGCCACCGGAACGAAAACCGGGCCCGGTCCATTTGGTCTTCAGCGTCCAGTGTCTCATGTTTTCTTCCTTTTTGGTCAGCGGCTATTTCCGCAGGTCGTAGCAGACGACGGTGCCGCGATAACCGCGCATGAAGAAGAACCCTTCCGCGTAAGGGAGTTCAATATGCACATCGTACCCCGCGGCAAGCTGCCCGGCATCCGCACGCGCGTGCTCCGGCCAATACATCGAGCCGATCTGGCGGAAATCCTTCGGATCCAACGTCCAGAATTCGATGTGGGTGGACTGCCGGTGGCTCGGGCTTGGAATCACGACCAGGCGATCCTCAATCAGCCAAGACTGTCGGCCTATATTCCATTGCGTTGGCAAGGTGTAAAGCGGCTCTCCTGTTTCCTCTTTGAGGACGCTCATGAAAGGGCTTCCGCTGTCGTAGACGAGTCCATCGCGCACGAGAACCTTGCGCTGCGCACAGGTGTCTTTCTGGTTCCAGACGTGAAATGCCGGCAGGTCCGGCGCTTCCCAGGCGCGTTCCGCCTTCTCCGGCGTGATCCGGTAGGCGCAGATCCGCACATGGTTCTGCACATCTTTGTTACGCCCGCCGAGCGGTGCGGTCTTGGACTTCACGCTTACGAACACGTGTTTCGCAGAGGTCGCCAGCGCGTTGTAGAGTGGCGGCAGTCCGGTCACCTTCCACAACACCTTCCCGTCCTTCGGGTCAATCAATCGCAATTCGCCCTTGAGATTTCCCACCACCAGGTATTGCTTGTCCTGATGTGTCCACACCGCCGGAGTGGCCTCTGGTCCCATCACAGGGTCTACCGTCTCCCACAGGGTCTTGCCGCTTTCAACGTCCATGCCGCGCAGTGGAATGTCTTGCCATCCCTTCCCGTACTGCGGCACGACCAGAACACCGCCCGCCACTACCGGGCAGGCCGCCTTGCCCATGCCACCGGGAAGAGTTCGATCCCGCAAGCACTTCGCCTTGAGAGCGGCCATCGGTTTGACGTCGCTGCCGGTGTTGTCTTCCCAGATCTTCTTCCCCGTCGCTGCGTCGTAGCAGTAGACCAGCCCCGTGGTGCCGAGACTGAAAACCCTGCCCTGGTGGTAGACCGGCGTGTTGTGCAAGTCGCCGCGCTTGCCTGGATAAACGTTGATGCCCTTGCCCGCCTCCACGCTTTTCCAGACCGTCTTGCCGGTCTTCATGTCGATGGCGACGGTAAAATCGTCGGCGTCGATGCGGCTGTTGAGCTTGTAGGCTTCGACCTCTTCGGCGCTTGCCTTGAGGTTGCCTCCGTCCTTGTAGAACTGCTCCGCCCAGACCGTGCCCGAGGGGACGCTGGAACTGGCGAAGACCTTGCCTTCGGCCAGGATCAGACCGGTCGAGGTGCCGGGCGTGATGCCTTTGTACTTGAGGCGGTGGAAGCCCTCGACCCCGGCCCGGCCCATGCCGAGGTCGTGCTCCTCGCTCACCCAGACCATCTTGATCTGGGCGGGGTCATCCACCAGTTTCACGCCATATTGCCGCGGATTGAAATTGCCGAAGGGCCCGTTTTCCTGGGGCCAAACGGGCCCTGCCTTCGCGGCGGGCAACGGTTCATTCGCCACGGCGCGATTCGCACCGAGTGGGTCTGCCGGCGCCGCCGGCGGCCTCTCTTTCGCCGGTCCCGCGGCCATCGCATAGTGCAGCGAGACACCTGACACAGCCCCGGCCAGCATCACGCCGGCCGCAACCCAAGCCACCACTTTCACCTTGGCCCAGAACATCATCGCTTCGACTCCTTGGAGTGTGGTCAGCACGGCCGAGGAAACCACGGCTTTGCCCGTACAGCAGGCGACTATCTGCGCGGCCAATCCGGCAGGCATGGCCGCCTGGGTCTGCCCGAACATGCCGGCCACCGCCGCCGGCGCCGGCGCGTAGCCGCGGCGGCCAAGAAACT
>JBEKCP010000157.1:0-10045 GCA_050014815.1 Thermoguttaceae bacterium
GGCTCACCCAGGCCGACCTGATGGGCTTCACGCTCCCGCGGAAGTTCGGCGGCCTGAATTGCCCCAGCCTGGTCTACACCATGGCCAACGAGATGATCAGCCGGGCCGACTGCTCGCTGATGAATCTCTTCGGGCTGCAAGGCATCGCCGAGACGATCTACGCCTTCGCCAACGACGCGATCAAGGACGAGTACCTCCCGCGGTTCTGCTCCGGCCTTGTGACCGGCGCCATGGTGCTGACCGAGCCCGACGCCGGCAGCGACCTGCAGGCCGTGCGGCTGCGGGCCTTCCAGGACGGCGAGGGCCGCTGGCGGCTCAACGGCGTGAAACGATTCATCACTAACGGCTGCGGCGAAGTGCTCCTGGTGCTGGCCCGCAGCGAGCCCGAAATCTCCGACGGCCGCGGACTGAGCCTCTTTATCGCCGATCGGGGGCCGGGCGTCCGCGTGCGGCACCTCGAAGAGAAGCTCGGCATCCACGGCTCCCCCACCTGCGAGCTGGTGTTCGACGACACGCCCTGCCGGCTCATCGGCGAACGGCAGCGGGGGCTGATCACCTACGTGATGGCGCTGATGAACGGGGCGCGGGTGGGCATCGCCGCGCAGTCGCTGGGAGTGGCCGAGGCGGCCTTCCGCCTCGCCCGTACCTATGCCCACACCCGCCAGCAGTTCGGCGTCCCCATCGAGCGCCTGCCGGCGGTGGCCGAGCTCGTGACCGACATGAAGATCGACGTCGAGGCGGCCCGGGCCCTGGCCTACGAGACCAGCCGCGTCTGCGACCACGAGAACAACAACGCGCGGGTGCTCCAGTGGGGCGGCCCGCTCGACAAGGAAGATGAGAAACGTCGCAAGCAGCTCGGCCGGACTTTCAAGCGACTCAACGGCATGCTCACCCCGATGAGCAAGTACTACTGCTCCGAGATGTCTGTCCGCGTGGCTCACAACGCGATCCAGGTGCTGGGCGGCTCGGGCTACATGAAGGACTATGCCGCCGAGCGATACCTCCGCGACAGCCGCATCACGACGATTTACGAAGGCACCAGCCAGCTCCAGGTCGTGGCGGCCGTCCGCGGCGTCTCGTCCGGCGCCTTCGAGATGTGGACCGGCGACTGGGACAAGAAGGAATACGCCGACCCCCTGCTCGGCCAGCTCAAGGAAAAGCTCCTCGACGCCAAGCGGCGGATCCTCGACGCCATCCAGTTCGCCAAGACCAAGGCCACCAGCTACCTGGACCTGTCGGGCCGCCGGCTGGTCGATTCGGCCATCGCCGTCGTGATCGGCCACCTCCTGCTGGGCCAAGGGACGGCCGACGAGCGGAAAAAGCGGGTCGCCCGCCGCTTCATCGACCGCGAATTGCCCGCCGTGCGAATGAACTGCGAGCAGATCCACGCCGGCGACATGGCGGCCCTGGAAGAATATGCGGTGCTGGCCGGCCCCGTGCCGGTCGCGGAGTGAGGGGATTTTGGATTTTAGATTTTGGATTCCACATCCGGAATCTCAAACCTGAAATCTGAAATCCAAAATCGGAAATCTAAAATCCAAAATCTCCTATGGGCATGTTCACCGACAAACTCGGCCTCGTGATGGGCGTGACCAACGAGCGGAGCATCGCCTGGGCGATGACCGAGCGGCTCTACGCCGAAGGCGCCCAGATGGCGTTCACGCACCTGCCCAGCTTGTCCTGCGAGCGCCGAGTCCGCAACCTGGTCGAGCCGCGGGGGGCCCGGCTGATTGTCCCCTGCGACGTGCAGAAGGACGAGGACATTGCCGGGGTGTTCGACGCGGTCCGCCAGACCCACGGCCGGCTGGACTTCCTGATCCACTCGATCGCGTTCGCCCCGCCCGCGGAACTCAAGAACCCCTACGTCCAGATGAGCCGCGCCGGCTGGCACCTGGCCATGGACGTGAGCGTTTACAGCCTGGTGGCGGTCTCGCGCGCCGCCGCGGACCTGATGACCGCCGGCGGCGCGATCCTGACCTTGAGCTACTACGGCGGCGAGAAGGTCGTGCCCGGCTACAACGTGATGGGCGTCTGCAAGGCGGCCCTGGAGCACAGCGTCCGCTACCTGGCCTGGGACCTCGGGCGGCGGAAGATCCGCGTCAACGCGATCAGCTCCGGCCCGATGCGGACCCTGAGCGCCTCGGGCATCAGCCATTTCGACGAGATGCGCGACCACGCCCTCGAGCGTTCGGCCCTGGGCCGCCACCTCGAACCGGCCGACCTCGCCGGCACGGCCCTCTATCTTCTCGGCGACCTCTCCTCCGGCGTCACCGGCGAGGTGCTCCACGTGGACTGCGGCTACAACATCGTGGGGCTCTGAGCACAATCGCCATTGGCAGCGCAAAAGCCCGCCGACTGCGTCGGCGGGGTTGCTTGAAGAAGAGGAAATCCAATGGCAGAGAAGCTGACGTTCCAATACGACCGCGACGCGGACATTCTCTACATCAGCAACCACCCGCCTTACGCCGAGCAGGAATCAGAGGAACTTGGCGACGACGTGGTGGCCCGCCTCAATCCAAGCACAGGCGAGGTCGAGAGCGTGGAAGTCTTGTTCTTCTCCACTCGCCTGCTGCGGAAGGATTTGTTCGAGCTGCCCGTAACAACCGAAATGCACCTGGTCGCTCAGGTGTGAGCGGGATAGCCCTCCCAGCCGCGTGTGCGGCAATCTTTTCTGGCAAGGTGTTCTTACGCCCGTTCACGGGCGTTTCCGGCGCAGCCGGTACTCGGCCCGACGTTTACGTCGGGTTGGAGGCTTGCTGCGGTAGGTCCTGGAGTTCCAGCGGATGCTGCCAGCCGCGTTCACGCCTCGTAGTTACACACAAGTGCCGCAATCTCACGCCCGTTCACGGGCGTTGCCGCCGGAGGCGGCCTTAGGCCCGGCATTCATGCCGGGTCGCCGGAGGCAGAACGGTGAAATTTCGGTTCAACGCCCGTTTACGGGCGTTCTCGATGGACCGGCTTTAGCCATAGGAAGCGGCTGAAGCCCTGGGATAAGGCCCGTGAACGGGCCTTTAGAGAACAAAAATAGTTTGGGTCGCCATACGACCCGGTATGAATGCCGGGGCTAAGACCGCCTGCGGCGGAAAGGGTCGTGAACGACCCTGACCTCCGAACTCGAAGATGTGTGTAACAACGTCGCGTTACCCGACGTGAACGTCGGGCCGAATACCGCCTTCGGCGGGAAGGCTCGTAAACGAGCCTATTTCATCAACCTCCTTCGTTGCCGGAGAATTTGGCCATACACCCAGCCGCGGCTGGCTGCCATTCTCCGGCGGATTTGATACAATAACGGTTTCCCGACAGGGGGAGCCGAATGAAAGTCGTCCTTCTTCGCATCGGTATCGACACCGGATCGGGTGGTATTCACGGGCCCCTGTTCGCTGACGGCACGTTTGAGTACGTCCCGATCCCTGACAAGAAGGCGGTTGACGAGCGAGCTTACGGCAATACCCTCGGCAGGCACGGGCGAAAGCTGATCGACTACTTTCCGGCGGGAACGCGGGACCGAATGGCCGATCAGCCCATGCACGTTGACCCAGAGTTCCACACGTTCACCTACGGAGACCCGACAGCGCCGAAGGCCGGCCTGCGACGCCTGGAGCCCGGCGACCTGCTGGTCTTCTACTGCGGGTTGCACGGATGGGGCTTTACTTCCGATCCGGCGCTTTACCTCATTGGCTTCTTCGAGGTCGAGAGAGCAGGTCGGGCGACCGATTTCACGAAGGCGGAATTGAATCGCCTCTTCTCGAACAACTTCCACATCTGCCATCCGCGGGTTTTCAGGCGACAGGAGGAGTCGCTCGTACTGGTGAAGGGCACCGCAAACAGTCGCTTGCTGGGCAAGGCGGTTCAGATTAGCGTCTACGGCAGGGACGTGGCGGGCAGGCCACTGAAAGTCCTTTCTCCCGAAATGCAGCGCGTCTTCGGGACGTTCGGCGGAAGAGTTTCGATACAGCGTTCGCCGCCGCGATGGGTCGAGCCAACTTTCACTGCGAAAGCTGCTGATTTCGTGAGACTGCTGGCGCGACGGTCCCAGTCGAGAACGTTGCGGGTTAGACCGCGCAAGCCCACGGAAGCTCAGACGCCATGAGACTTTTTTGCTATGTCGTTGACCACGACACCGGCTTGGCTCCAAATCCTAACCGTCGGGTCTGTACCCTCGTATACTGCAAGTACAAGAGGCCCGGGGTCAAGAGAAGAAATATCGTTGAGCTAGCGCAGAAGGACGATTGGGTGATTGGAGTCGGCGGTAAGAGCAAGAAAAGCTCCGGCCACGGAACAATAGTCTATGTCATGCGAGTAGACAAGAACCTTTCGTTCGGTGAGTATCTCCGGCGTTTTCCCGGCCGCAAGAAACCGAAGAACCCAGGCAACCACGGCGGGCGCGCGTTAGTCTCGCACACTTTCCTTTATTACGGAGACGAGAGATTTGCGGTAGGCAAAATACTAGGTGCGGACAAGTTCCAACTTGAGAAGACGGGACGCGGCTTCCGCAGCAAGTTCCCAGAACAATTCATCCGACAACTCGCTCGCTGGGTTCAGGAGCAACACCGCAAAGGCAAAATCGGTAAACCCTGGGCACCTGATTCCGACCGCGCCCGAAAGAACCTCTGTCGGTGTCGAGCATAGCCGCGACCCGCGCGCCAGGTGGCTAACAGTGGAGCGCGGAAGGCCCTGATCCAAGAGCAGCCTCATGGGACCGGCCGTAGCTCGACCACCCTATCGTCGAGGTTGGCGGCAGCGTACTCAAGCGCCTGCCGGATGTCCTCGTCCTCGACCTCCGGGTACTCGGCCCGGAACTGCTCGCGCTCGGGGTAGGCCGCCAGCGCTTCAAGCACGCGCCGTACTGTCAACCGCATCCCCCGGATGCAGGGCTGACCGTTCATTATCGCCGGATCGGACGTGATTCGCTCGAAAAGTGTCATTACTCGCACTCCAAAATCAACCGCTGCCCGTCACCGCATTATATCCAATCTTGGCCGGTCTGGAGAAATCTGGGGACGCATTGCCAATTTCAAGGGAATGTATCGGGTGCCGATATTCGTGGGGACGCCGCTCGCCGCGCAAACTGAGGATGCTTCTTCGCGATCCAGTTCTCGATAAGCTCTTTGAACTCAGTGGTCTTCTCCAGAAGTTCATGGAGCTCCGTTGAGGTGATGATATTGGCGAGGTTGTAATCCACCGTGTTTCGTTTCTTGCGGCAGGTGTTGAAGTACTTCGCAAGCTTGGCGGCAGGCGCGCCGACTACCAGTTCAAGGCCCGTGAACGTGTTCTCATGGTGCCCCTGCTTGGCACTAACACGATACCCGGCGCACGCGATAGCCATGGTCGCGAGTTGAAGCACGGCGTTATAGGCCGTAGCAAATCGCCTGTCCTCAGACAGACCAGCAATGGCGGCGTCCTTGAGGTCGCGCTCAACCACGGCCCGCAGGCCGTCGAGCTCTTGGCGACTCGTCTTGTGGGGCTTGGCACGATTAGTTGCAAGAAGCTGCTGCCAGGTCATTCGAGTTTCCAAAGATCAAGAGTTTGTCTCCGCCAACCACGGTCTTCAGGAAGTGGTGCCCTTGCTTCAACTTCCCGGCAAATTCCTCGGGAGAGAACACCGTTGGATTGACTTCGCGGGCGAGCCGCTGTTCCACGTTGTGGAGTGCAGGTGAAAGATCGGCAAGGCTCACATCACCGACGATCATCAAATCCACGTCGCTTTCCGACAACTCTTCGCCTCGAGCAATTGAGCCATAGACGAACGCAACCTTGATGTGCTTCTGAAACGGGGCAAGCGTGTCTCGCAGGACATCGACGAGCCCCAGCGTCTTGACCATGATGCCCTGCAATTCGTAAAGAATCGGGCAGTTCGGGTCTGGCTTGAAATAGACCTGCTTGCCCTCCTGACGCCGGAGCAGCACGCCCACTTCGACGAGCGACTCCATCTCGCGCTGGAGGCTCGACGGAGGAACGCCGATGTGCCGGGCGAGGTCGGCAAGGAACCACCACCGGTCCGGGTGCATCAGGGTGGCCGCAAGCACCGCTCGGCGGGTTTTCGGCAGTAAGGCGGCAATCAACGATGTCTTACGCATATATCGTATTTATATACGCTAATTGCGTATGTGTCAAGCCGGCCCATACTCCCCCAATCCCACCGCCGTCTCGACCCCGGGCGTCCAACTCGGCAAACGCGTCAGGAACCTTTCTCTTGTCGTGGACCGCATGGAAACGATCACTGGGACCTTTTCTCGCTCCTTACTTCGCCTGGAACCGGTCGAGCTGCTTGCCGTAGTAATCTCTCTTGGGGTCCAGCTCGATGCACCGCTTCGTCAGGCGGACGGCCTCGGCCCGGTCGCCCTGGCGGAAACGCACCTCGGCCAAGGTGTCGAGGTAGGCCGCACGGTCCGGCTCCAATTCCACGGCCAGCTTGGCGTGTGCCAGCGCCTTGTCGAGGTCGCGGTTGAGCGAGGCGGTCAGCCAGGCGAGATCGTTGTGATGGTTGGCGCTGCGGGGAAAGTCGCGGCAGATGTCCTCGTGAAGTGCGGCGGTGCGCTGGAACAGGGCGTCGGCCTCCGGCTTCCGGCCGGCCTGTTCGAGCTCCGGGACCACGCTCAGGACGAACTCGACGTTGCCGGGTATCGCCGTCTCGGCCTGGCGGAGTTCATCGAGGGCCTCGGCGACCTTTCCGGCCTTCAGGAGGCCGCGCCCCCGGCTGGCGTGTATCCGAAAGGGCAAGAGCAGATAGCCGCGGTGATCCCGCAGAAAGATATTCGGCTGGAGCAAACCCAGGACGAGCCTTTCCCAACAGTCGGCCGCGGTCAGGCGGTCGCCCCGATGGTCGGCGTCATCGCCAAGTTGTTCCAGCGCCTGGCTGCCGGCCCAAGCCTGAAAGGGGCCTGTCACGAGCGCCAGCTTGCACTGGCGGATCACTTCATCGTGGAGCCCGAGCCGTTTGATCGCCTCGATCAGATGATAGCGGCACGCGGTGTCGCCCAGCGGGAGGAGCAAGGCCAGTTCCATCTGGCGGCGACCCTCGGCTTCCCTGCCCGACTGGAGCCTGGCGTGCCCCAGCAGATACAGGGCGGCGGCACTATGGCGGTCCTTCGTCGAGGCTTCTTCATAGGCCCGGGCGGCCCGGTCCCATTGCTTCTGGTCGGCAAAGATGTTTCCCACTTTGACGAGGCCGTCGGCCGGGAGCGACTCGGCGGCCGCCTTTTCCGCGTACACGGCGGCCAGGTTGTCTTGGCCGCGACTCTGGCAGAACGAGGCGAGCGCCACCAAGGCCGCGCCGCGGGCATCCTTCTTTTCATTGCGCAATACCGTTTCCAGGCGGGCAGCCAGTTTGCGAAGCTCATCGGCTTGGCCCGCCACCGGCGCGCCGGCTGCCAGTAGCCGCTGGAGTCGCCCGAGGAGAGCGGCTTCCTTCTCGCCGGCATATTCGGCGCGGAGTAGACGCCAGAAGACCTCGGCAATCTCGAATTGGCCGGGGAACATCTTGTAGAACGCGCTGTGGGCCTGGTCAGGGTGGCGGGCCAGGAGCCGGGCGACGTGCTCGGCGGCCGCCTCCGAGAGGCCCAGGTCGATCTCGCAAGCCGACAGGTTCGACAGGAGAACGCCCCTCTCGTCCTTGTCCTTGCCAGCCACTGCGACGAGCGTGGCCAGCAGGTCGCGGGCCTTTTCCTTTTCGCCGAGGCGGTGCAGGGTGCGGACCATCTCGCACCCGAGCCGGAACCCTTCCACGGCACGGTCGTCGGCCGAGGCCAGGCCCAGGGTCGCGAGCCAATTGGGCCCCAGCAGCGCGGCCTCGTCGGGCCCCGCCCTTCGCAGCGCCTCGCGGTACTGGCCGCGAACGCAGAGCAACTGGAATCCGCTCGCCTTGTCCTGCTGGTACATCAGGTCGATTCCGTCCGTGATGCGTCCGTTGATCAGGAGGAGGGCGGCGCCGAACCAGCCCCCGCCGGGCTCCTGGGGGCACCGCTTGACGACCTCGGAGAGCGACTGGTCCATCGCCTCGCGCTGGCCCGCCAGGCGCTGGTATGCAGCCAACCGGCCCAGGGCCGCGAGTTGCGCGCGGATCCAGGCGTCGGGCGGCATGCCGGCCTTCCTCCGGAGCGCCTCCGCCCATTGGCCCGCCTCGATAGCGAACTCGCGGACGAGGTTGTCGTCCGACGTTTCTTTCGCCGCCTCGACGGCCGCGGCCGCATCGCCCCGGGCGCGGAGCAGATAGGCCAACCGCCGGCTGGCGACCGCGTCGGCCTGCTGCCGGAGGCCCGCGCGCAACTCCGCGATCTTCCCGTCGGCCTTGCCGCGGGCCAGCAGCAAGGCCGCATAATCGCGCACCAGCGCGTCGTCCGTCGCGTCCTGGAGCATCCGCTCGGCGCCGTCCATGTTGCCGTCCAGAAGGAGGTGAGCGACCTGTTGAGCGGGCGAGCGGTTCAGAACATCGTCTGGATCGAGGAACTCCCGGGCGAGCGTCTGCCGGGCGGACTTGTCGGGCTCCAGCTCGATGAGCCGCCGCAGCAGCGGCAAGTCCTTCGCCGCCGCCAGTTGCCGGCACACCTCGCGCCTTGCTTCCACGTCGCCGAAACGGAAGCGGTTGATCCACTGGACCGTCTTGGGCGGCGTGTCGGGAAAGATCCCCCACCGGAACCGGCCGAGAATCTGACGGGCGCGATAACTGACTTCGCAATCGCTGCTTTGCAGGGCTTTTTCAAGGGCCGGCTCGGCCGCCTTCCCCGCCTCCCACAGCGTTTGCGAGGCACGCTCGCGAACGGTGTACTCCGGATCGCCGAGTTGCGGGACCGCCCGTTCGATCTCCGCGGCGGTCGGGGCCCGCTCGGCGGCCTCTGCTCGCGGTCCCGGGCCGGGCGTCCACGCCGCCAGCGCGAGGCCCACCGCCAGGCCAAGGAGCTTTGTTGCGCGACCGCGGCCGACTTGTCCGGTCATTCCTCGGCACTCCGCCTTCTACCTTGCGCCTTTACTACCGCATTGTAGCACGCCGCCGGGGGATCTGGCGTGCTAAGGATCATTAACAGCAACGAAATGACTGCGTTAAGAATCGTTAACCGACGCCCCCCGTTACGCTGGATCGTGCGACGGCATTTCAGCGCCTTAGGCGGTTTTCTCCGGCTGCCCTGTCTACGCTAACTCTCGTGCCGGCAAAGAGTTGCGGAGGCACCTCATTTTCGCTGCGCAAGACGGCCACAGATCGCAAGAAAACAACGGGCTGGCTGGCATATTTTTTGCACCCTACGACGGGATGCAATTTGAATAGGCTGAGGTGGGCACTTCGGCCACCCGGCCGAAATCGCTTTTTCGGAGACATTCTTCCGGCATGCTTCGCGCCGATGGCTTTCGGACAACCACCTGTAGAGGGCGGAAGACCCGATTAATCACCACGAGGAGAAAACCATGTCCAGGCGAACGAGTTTGACGAGACTTGCCGCTTTGTTCCCACTTGTTGTCTTGGCGGTAGCGCCGGCATGGGGAGGGGTAATTACCACGTATACCAGTGCAGCAGCCTGGGACGCCGCCGTCGGTAACAATTATGTAACCGAGCCATTTAACGCCACAGGGCTCCAGCCGTTCACAGGTGTTACGACAACAGCGGGCCAAATCGGTGCGGCGCGGGGTGTACTGACAGGCTCCGTTTGGACCGATCGGGTCGACCCGGGTGGCGCCACCACTACTTTCGCCTATAAACCGGGCACGGTGTTCGGTGCAGGAGCGACATGGGACACTTCGCCGGGCGGCGAAGGGACTGCTCTGTTAATTGTCGATCTTGTCGGCGGGGGGCAGACCGTTGCCCAGATCGGGCCGATTGACGGAACCTTCTTCGGCTGGACGTCAACAGTCCCATTTCAATCGTTCGAGATTGCGAGCGGGACCAACGGGGGCGTTGCAGAAACCTTCGACATGGACAATCTGCAATTCGCCACGGACACCCTGCCGGAGCCGAGCGGCTTCGCCATCGGGTCGCTGGTGGGGGCGGCAGGCATCGCCTTCGGCTGTTGCCGAGGGAAGCGGAACGCATCCCGCAGCACTGGGATTGTCGCGTAAG
>JBEKCP010000158.1:0-10036 GCA_050014815.1 Thermoguttaceae bacterium
CGGAGCACGAGTCGAGGAGGCGTTGCGAGTGCCTGACAAGGAACTCTGGCAGAAACGCATGGAGACACCGACGATTCTTTTTGACAGGATGCTTGCGCCGCTGGTCCCGTTCGGCATCAAAGGCGCCATCTGGTACCAAGGCGAAAGCGGGGCGGGACTGGACTTGCCCTACGGGAAGCTATTTCAAATCATGATCCAGGACTGGCGAAAGCAATGGCAGTTGGGCGATTTTCCGTTCTACTTCGTGCAGGTTGGGAATTGGGCCACCTGCGAAGGCCAGGCCAGTGCCCTGCAACTGCCCAACACCGGCATGGCCGTCATCAACGACATCTCGGATACGATCCATCCACCGAAAAAAGTGGCCATCGGCCAGCGTCTCGCCCGTCTGGCCCTGGTACAGACCTATGGTCGCAAGGTAGAGTCCACCGGGCCGCTCTTCGAATCGGCAAAGGTCCAGGGCAGCAGCATCCGAATCCGGTTCACGCACGCGGGCGACGGGTTGGTTATCAGGGATGGCCCGCCGATGAAGTACTTCACCATCGCGGGCGATGACAAGAGGTTCCTCGTGGCCGACGTGCGGATTGACGGAGATACGGTCGTCGTTTCCAACCCCCAAGTGCCGCAACCGCTCGCGGTGCGCTACGCCTGGACGGGGAGCAGTTACCTGAACTTCAAAGAGGCCATTTTACTGAACAAAGCGGGACTCCCCGCAGCGCCCTTTCGTACCGACGATTGGCCCCTTGAAGAAAAGGGAACCGTTCACGAGGTGGCGGGGAGCGACCGCAGCGCAGCAGGGGAGAGCGAGAAATAGCGGGCATGGAATGCCGTCAGGGGCCTGACGGCAAGAGCGCGGGCGGCGAAGCGCCGGAGAGAGATGAATTTCCGGGACAGTTGACAAGTCCGTGCCCGCAGGCCAAGATGACAGACGTTGCGTTCCCCTGCCGCCGTGGCGTTCCGGTAGGTGTGACAAGGCCAAGAACGCCGTGAGCGGTTACAAGATGCGGAGGATTATATGGTTAGGATCAATGTTCAGCCTTTGCTGAGGAGCAGCGGCAACGTTCACGGGATGGTGATGAAATCAATGACCATTGCGTTGTTTGGCGCACTGTGCCTCAACCATGCCGCGCTGGGCGCGAACGTGTTGGTGGAGGCGGAGAGTTTCCAAACGCTTGGCGGATGGGTGGTGGACCAACAATTCATGGATCAGATGGGGTCCCCCATGCTTCTGGCCCATGGACTGGGCGAACCCGTGGCGGATGCCACCACCACCGTAACCTTGCCGGTAGCCGGAACCTGGCGGATTTGGGTGCGCACCCGCGACTGGGCGGCAACATGGAATGTCAAGGGTTCGCCCGGTCGGTTCCAACTGGTGGTGGATGGAAAGACATTGGCAACAACATTTGGCAACGAAGGGGCAGCCTGGCATTGGCAGGATGGAGGGACCGTGGCCCTCGGCGCCACCGCGAAATTGGCGCTCCATGACCTTACCGGCTTCGACGGGCGTTGCGACGCGATTCTCTTTGCAAATGATACCGCGTTTGTGCCGCCAGACGGCGGTGAAAAACTGGCCGCGTTGCGACGCCAACTGCTTGGTTTGCCGGATCAGCCAGTGACTGCGGGGTCTTATGATCTGGTGGTCGTAGGGGGCGGAATGGCCGGTTGCACGGCGGCTATCTCGGCGGCCCGTCACGGACTCAAAGTTGCCTTGATTCAGGACCGGCCGGTGCTGGGCGGCAACAATAGTTCCGAAGTGCGCGTGTGGCTCGGCGGCAGCGTGGGAAGACCGTTTCCAAAGATTGGCAACGTCGTCAAGGAGCTGGAGCCTCCCACCAAAGGATACGGCGCCTCTGGCCACGGATATGAAGAGGGCGATGCCAAAAAACAGAAAATCATACTTGCGGAAAAGAATATTTCTCTGTTTCTTAACGTCCACGTTGGCCGGGTCATCAAAGAGGGCGCCGCCGTTGCCGCGGTCATTGGCCGCAGCATTCGGACTGGTCAGGAACTGCGATTTGACGGACGGTATTTCGCGGATTGCACCGGCGATGGCACAGTCGGTTTCCTGGCGGGGGCCGACTATCGAGTCGGCCGGGAAGCCCGCTCTGAAACCAAGGAACGATCGGCGCCGGAAAAGGCGGACCACCAGGTGATGGGTACATCGATCATGTGGAACGCTGTTTCCGCGAAAAATGCTCCGCCTTTCCCTGACTGCCCGTGGGCGCTACGGTTCACCGAGGCCACTTGCCAGAACACCACCTCCGGCGATTGGACATGGGAGGTTGGGTTCTTCCTTGACCAGGTCGCCGACGCAGAACGCATCCGCGACTACGGCCTGCGCGCGATATACGGCAACTGGGACTTCCAACGCAATCAGAGTGCGAACAGAGCGAAGTACCAGGGGATGAAATTGGGGTGGGTGAACTATGTGGGCGGCAAGCGAGAATCGCGACGCCTTCTGGGTGATGTCATTCTCCGCGTTGACGCCGAGAAATGGGATTTCCCCGACTCTTGCGTGGGAACCAGTTGGGGTGTTGATGTGCATTACCCAGCCAGGAAGAACCTCCAGGATTTCCCCGACGAACCTTTCCGCAGTTGTATGGGCCCAGGTGGCAAAGGAGGTGGGGGGATCCCCTATCGCAGCCTGTACAGCCGTAACGTGCCGAATCTCTTTATGGCTGGACGGAACATCAGCGTTACCCATCTTGCGCTCGGGACCGTCCGTGTAATGCGCACGGGCGGGATGATGGGCGAAGCGGTGGGAATGGCGGCATCCGTGGCCAAGGCTCACAACTGCCAACCGCGCCAGGTCTATGAGCAGCATCTGGACGAATTGAAGGGTTTGTTCGTCAAGGGAGTGCCGTCGCCAAAGGAATAGTGGAATGCCCCTTGAGAAGAAGTCATCTGGCAAGGAGCGTTGGTTATGTGTTTTGCCAAAGCGCGTCTACAGCATCGTTCCGTTATTCTGATGGCCGGGCTCCTTCTGATTGGTTGCCTGGCGCCGGTTGCCGGGGCCGCCGAAGGGCCCCAGGGCGCAGATGCCGCGACGAGAAGGGGCATTCCCGCGACCGCACCAGCGGCAACGGCCAGGGCGATCTCAGATACCCCGACCATCGGCCGGCGCATGCTGATCTATGGCTGGGGACTGTCCTTCGTTGCCGTGATCGGCACTGACGGCCAGGAAGAGTGGCGATGCAACAGCGGCGGCGCAATCGACGCCTGGCTGCTGGATGATGGGGCCGTCGTCTTTGGGAACGGACAGAGCATCCAGGAAGTGCGTCGCGACCCCGCCGCAAAGAAGGGCTACACGGTTGTATGGCAGCGGAAAGCCGGGGGAACGCCCCAGGGAGACGAGAAGCCGAAAACATCCGAGTGTTTCTCCTGCCAACCCCTCGCGGAGAACCGAATCCTGATCGGCGAGAACGGCAACGGCCGCGTCGAACTGATCGAGATCGAGCGGGGCAGCATGGTCGAGAAGTTCCACATCGCCATCACCGACCCGAAGTTCGGCAATGCCCATGGTCTGACGCGAAAGGTCCGCAAGACTGCGCGGGGCACTTACCTGTTCACGAAGATGGGCAAGGAGGGCTATGAGTACGACGCAACCGGCAAGCTGCTCCGCCGTTTCCCCGATGTCGGGTTCGAATTGCAGCAATTGCCCGACGGCAGTTATCTCGGTTCCGGCGGCGACACGCACTGCGTGATCGGGTTCGACTGCGAAGGCAAGGAGACCTGGCGGATTCGGAAGAACGATGTGCCCGGATTCTCGCTGGGGCTCGTCGCGGGCGTGTGCCGCCTCGACGACGGTTCGCTGTTGGTTTCCAACTGGGGCGGCCATAGTCCTGCCAGTGAGCAACCGTCCCTGGGACCGTGCGTTGGCCGGATCAGCGCGGATCACAAGACCTTGATCGGATCGTTCCGAACGACGCCGGCCAACAGAATCTGCGGCGTTCAGGTCTTGCCGGCGCCCGATGAACGCAAAGCGCCCCCGTGAGAGCATCGACCAAAGTGAAAGCAGGGAGAAACGTACGCGACCGCCATCAAACGCCCCAGTTCGCCCGCCCCACCCCCGCCGGAGACCTTCGCATGAGCATCCCCACAGCGCAGACTTTTCCCCTGACCCTGCTGCGCGCCTTGCTCCTCCTCGCGGCTACAGGATGGATGTGCCAGGCCGTTTCCGGGGAAACGCCCGCCCCGGGGCCTCGTAAGGCGGTGGTCCTTGAATGGGAACGGCAGTACAAGGAAATGGAGATGGTCATCGCCAACGGCGGCTTCCTGTACAAACCCAATCTGGAAATGATGTACAAGAAGGATCCACTGCTGGCCGCGCGAGGCATCGGCAACGACGACCGTGCCCGCGCCCTGGATCCCGAGGCGTATTGGCATCCCACCGACAAGCACCCGCTCGACATGGTGCTGCGCCGGACGCGGGCACTGTTGGAGCACCTCCGTCGCCAATCCGACTGGACGGGGGATCCCAAGGCTTTCCAAGCCGAATGGGACCGTCTTGCGCAGCAATCCGCTGCGGCGACCCAGGAAGAGGCGCGGCGCGCGCTCTTCTTCGAGGTCTGCGCGTTGCGTCGCCGGTTGGTCGCGACTCATCCGCTGCTGGGATTCGACGCGTTGATCTTCTCCAACTCCGGTGATGAAAAGAACTGTGTCGGGCATTTCTATGCGGCAGGCGGAAATGGCGTCTGGGTTGCCCGGCGGTTCCTGTCCGACACGCCCGAAATCGAGAACCTGGCGTCGAGGTGGACGATTGCCAATGGAACGAGTGAAGGGAAGAAGGTGTCTGAGCACCTCGTGCGCGGACTGGAACTGTCTTTTGATGGAGAACGCGTTCTGTTCAGTGGAAGTCGGACGCGATACAACTACGCGAAATACCGGTATGAAAAAGCCATGACGGACCCTGAGTACTGGTCGTCGCATTGGCATCTCTACGAGGCCGAGATCGGCGGAGTCGCGGCGCGGCAACTGACCGACGGGCCGTTCCTCGACATGGATCCGTGCTACCTGCCCGACGGGCGCATCGCCTTCGTCTCGATGCGACGCGACCCCCAACGGATCGGCATGCACATCCGCTGTATCAGCGGCACGCCCAGCGTCTATACCTTGCACTGCTGCGCGGCCGACGGCAGCGATATCGTGACCTTGAGCTACCACGACCTGCCCGAGTACTCCCCCAGCGTGGACCACGACGGACGCATCGTCTTCACCCGCTGGGACTATTACGACAAGGCTTCGCACTGGACCGGCAACCTGTGGACCACCATGCCCGACGGTCGCGATCCCCGCGCTCCGTTCGGCAACTATTTCTACCCGCACCAGACCTACGACAGGACGCAGCCCAACGGCCAAGGGACCGGGTTGGGCAATCCTCAGATGTCGCAGGGCATCCGCGCGGTTCCCGGCGCGCCTGGCCTGTACACCGCCACGGTCAGCGCGGTCCATGGCGGCGAACTCGGATCGCTGATCCTCATCGACACCAACCGACCGGACGACTACGGGATCGGACAGGTCAAGCGGCTCACCCCCGAACTGCCCTTTCCGGAGTCCGAGTTCGGCAATATGAATTTCAGCTTGGGCAAGGAAATCTACGGCTACTGCTGGCCGCTGAGTCCGGATATCTACCTCGTCTCGCACAATCAGGATATCTGTTCCCTCGATCGCTTTGGCAACCGGGAGTTGATGGTCGCTCGCAACGAGGCGCCCGGCGCCTCCCAGGGACTGGTCAATCCGATCCCCTTGCGGCCGCGCCCGAAGCCGCCGGTCATCCCCGAGCAGACTTTCGAGGGGAAACGCCGCCTCCTGCCGCACGCCCCCGCGACCATCCGCATCATGAACGTCTACGATGCCGACCAGCCGTTGCCGTCCGGAACAAAGATCAAGTGGGTGCGCGTGATCCAGTTTCTGCCCAAGCACAATGACTCGCCGACCGGCGACAAATTGGGGTCGGCAAGCGGCCCCTTGGGTTATGCCGCCAATGCCGACTACGGGAACACCAACAATTGCCGCATGCCGCTGGGCGTGGCCCCGGTGGAGGACGACGGCAGCGCGTATTTCCACGCCCCCATCCATCGCGATATCTATTTCCAGACCTTGGACGAGAACGGCATGGCGGTGCATTCGATGCGTTCGGCCACGTATGTCCACGCTGGCGAGCAGCTCACCTGCCGCGGTTGCCACGAATCCAGGCACCAGGCGCCGAAAGGCGGCGAGACGGTGCCCAAGGCATTCCGCCGCGCCCCCTCGATGCTGGTCACCGAGGTGCCCAGCGGCGCCGTGCCCTTCAACTTCCACGTCCTGGTGAAGCCGGCCTTCGAGCGCACCTGCCTGCCATGCCACCAGAAAATGCAAGCGGAGAAGCAGAAGACGGGGCCTCTGGAATGTTCGTATGAAAAATGGAGGAGTATTGCCTGGTGCAACACGGCGCCGCGGGCCATCGGCGGCGAGGCATGCATGGGTTCGCGGACCATTCCCGGGCATTACGGCGCGCATGCCTCCCGCCTGGGTCAGGCCCTGCTCAACCCGACCCACCAAGAGGCTCGCAAGAAGGGCATCATCCCTGACGAGGACTTTCGTCGCATGGTGCTGTGGGTGGACTGCAACTCGGCCCAGTTCGGCAGTGTCTATAGTCGGGACCACGTCGCGAGGCAACTCCGCGGCGAGGTCGTCAACCCGTTGGTGGACTTCGATCCCGCCAATCCCCTGGGGCTGGAGATCGCGCCAAGCGGGATTTCAGATGCCAGGCCCAACGCCGCGCGACAATCACCATGAAACGGACTGTCTTCATGCGACTCAGCAAGTCCATGAACGCACGCCAGCGAGTGCTGACCGCGTTGCGCCGGGACGGCAAGCCGGATCGGCTTCCCTTCGAGATCAGTTGGGGCGCCTTCACACCGTCGCTGATGGAGGTCTATCGCCGGAATACCTGCGCCACGGTCGCACCTGACGAGTACTTCGATTTCGATACGCGAAGCGTGGATTTGAACCCCGCGAAAAACATCGCCGATTTCAGCCGCTTTTTTGCTGAACCGCCGCCGGCGATTGCGACTTTCGACGAATGGGGTTGCGGCAGCGTTCCCGGATCGATGGAACACTTCGTCGAGTACAAGTTCCACCCTCTCCAATCGGCCACAACCGTCGATGACATCCGCAGTTTCCCTTGGCCCGACGTTCTGGCCGACGAGCGCTACGAGGGACTTGCAGGACGGATCGAAGAGTATCATCGCCGGGGCTACGCGGTGACGGGGGAACTCTATCAAACGATCTTTGAACGAGCGTGGCTCATGCGAGGCATGGAGCAACTTCTGATGGATCTTCTGGCCGAACCGGAATTCGGTCACGCCATCTGCCAGTGCATTGCGGATTTACGCATCGAGCAGGCGCGGCGTCTAACGGCGCTGGGCATCGACATTCTTCGGCTCGGTGACGACGTATGCACTCAGAAGGGGCTCATGATTGGCCTCGGCACGTATCGGACCTTCCTCAAGGAACGAACCCGAGCGATCATTCGGGCAGCCAAGGAAGTCAATCCGCGAGTGCTGGTTTTCATGCATTGCGACGGTCGGGTGGGCGACATGCTCGAAGAATACATCGACATCGGCGTCGATATCCTCAACCCGGTGCAACCGGAGTGCAACAATCTGGTCGAGATTTCCCGGCAGGCCGGCGGGCGGCTGTCCTTTTGGGGCGGCATCGGAACCCAGAGTACGATGCCGTTTGGCACTCCCGCCGATGTCGCGGCCGCTGTGACCGAAGTTCGGCAGGCGTTGGGCCGCAATGCCGGCCTGCTGATTGCCCCGACCCACATCCTCGAGCCTGAAGTTCCCTGGAAAAATGTCCTGGCCTTCGTCGACGCAGCCAGAAGGTCAACTTACCCATAGAGAATGTCCATGCAACCCGCAATGACGCACCGCGAGCGAGTCTTATGCTGTTTTGATCGTGCAGGCTACGACCGCATTCCCGTCAAACACGAGGGCACGCCCGAGGTGAACCAAATGCTCATGCAGCATTTCGGGCTATCGAACCTGGAGCAACTGCTCCGCGTGCTGGGCGACGATTTCCGCTACGTCGAGCCGGTCTATTGCGGGCCGGAGCTGCGGACGTTTCCCGACGGCAGCGTCGAGGGCTATTTCGGCGAGCGCTACAAGTACGCCCAGTTCGAGGCGGGCAAGTACCTGGAAGCCTGCTATTTGCCCTTCGCGGGAATCGATCGGCTGGAGGATCTCGACCGCTCGCACTTCCCCAGCGCCGACTGGTTCGACTACTCGACCATCCGGCAGCAGGCCGAGGCCTTGCGCGGCAAGGGCTTTGCCGTCTGCTGCGGCACCGCGGGCGATATGGATTTCATCAACAGCATCGCGCGGGCGCGGGGCATGGAGCAGGTACTCATGGATCTGATCGACGACAGCCCCGTGTACCTGGAAATCATGCGGGCCCGGTTCGAATTCTTCTACGAGGTCCAGCGGCGGACCCTGGAGACGGCCGGCGGGCTGATCGACTTCTGCCATAGCGGCGAGGATTTCGGCAATCAGCGCGGGCCGATGATCGGCCTGCCGATCTTCGAGAGGCATTTTGCCGCGAAGTACGGCAAGTATTTCGAGATGGTCCATGACCATGGCGCGCGGACGTTGATGCACATGTGCGGTTGCGTGGAGAAGTTTCTGCCGCGGCTGATCGAGTTGGGCCTGGATGTTTACGACGTCGTGCAGCCGACGACGCCCGCCATGGACATTGCCGTCTTGCAAAACCGGTTCGGCGATCGGCTGACGTTCTGCGGATCGGTCTGCGTGCAGTCGACGCTGGCCTGGGGCAGTTCGCAAGACGTCCAGCGCGAGGTCTGCCGCCGCCTCGCCCTTTTTCCGAAAGGCGGTCTGTTCCTGGGGCCCACCCATGCCATCCAGGTCGGCTCGCCGCTGGAGAATATCCTGGCCCTGTACCGCACGGCTGGAAGTCTGACGGAGCGGATTGACGACGCAATCTTGTCCGTTGGCGGGGAAGAAGCATCGGGCAGGATCAACCTGGCCAAGTTGTTCTAACCGCTATAATGTATAATGGGGCGCGTTGCTGCCGGGAGCATGATCGAGTGGCGTGCAAAGGGGACATGCGGTTGAGAGTATCGAACTATTCCGGGAGCGTGGAATAAACCACGGACAACAATGACGAAGTTCCTCGCGGTGTGTCTGATTCCGGCGATCTGTGTTGGCGCAATGACGGCTCAAGCGGACGAGCCCGCGGTCGCGCGGCCCAACCTGGCATCGGGCCGTTCCGTGAAAACGTTCTCCAGTGTGGAGAACGGCGGATGGGGCCAGACGAATTTAACCGGCGGCACGAAGGGTGGCTTGGGGTGGTCCAGCAAGGCATTTGCCACGGTGCCGGATCACGCGCTCTATCCCGAGTTTGCCACCGTGGACCTGGGCAAGAGCTACCTGGTTGACCGCGTTGACCTCTATCCCCGCGGCGACGGCGCCTTGGCGGGCCAGGGGTTTCCCGAGGACTTCACGATCCAACTGTGTTTGGAAGGCGAGAAATGGCAGACGACCGTGGCCCAGCGCGGGTATGCCCAACCCAAGAACGGCAACGCACAAACATTCTCCTTCACGCCGACGCCGGCGCGGTACGTGAAGGTCGAAGCCACGCGGCTCAGGGCGGTTGGCCAATCGTATCATTTCCAACTGGCGCGGATCGAGGTCTTTGGCAAGCCGGCGGCCAAGGGGCCGTCCGCTTCCGGTGCGCCGCTGGCGCCGATTCCTCCCCGCGCCGCTAATCTCCGCTGCGAATACCGCGTGGACCCGGTTGGTATCGACGCTGCTAAACCACACTTGAACTGGACCATGGAAGGCACCGCCCGCGGGCAGAAGCAGACCGCCTATCGCGTGCTGGTGGCTGAGAGTCTCACGGACCTTGACCCCGAGCGGAGCAGCCTGTGGGACAGCGGCAAGATCGACTCCGAGGAGTCGGTTGCGGTCGCCTACGCCGGAAAGCCGCTGAGGGCCGGGGCACGCTGCTATTGGAAGGTCATGCTCTGGGACAAGGA
>JBEKCP010000159.1:0-10036 GCA_050014815.1 Thermoguttaceae bacterium
CGAAATCCAGAATGGCGACCAAGCCGCGAAACGTGCCCGGACCGGAGCCGACGTGGTCGCGGGCATTGCAGGTGACGGGGTGGCCGAGCACGCGGATGCGGTTGTTGGGCAGCAACCGTGCCGCATCGTAGTAGCCGACGATCATGCCGTTGGGCTGCAGGCGGCCGCTCTGGGTGTAGCCCCACTTCGGCGCGCCCTGCCCGTGCGTGAGCGTCCGCCACTCGGCGTAGGGGGCGATCTTCTTGAAGAACTCGACCGTGGAGCGGCTCGGCCACATGTCGCCGGAGGTCCCCAGGAGGATGGCATTTTCGCGGAGGCCGGCCTTCTTCACGACCTGGCAGATACCGTCCATCACCGGTTGCCAGAACTTTTCCGCGCCGGGCCAACCGTACATGGGCGCTTCGCCGTAACCGAGCTGGCCGCCCTGGAGTTCGGCGACGGTGACCTTCGCTTTTTCATCGTCGCGCGTGCCGCCCCCGCCGCGGCCGAAATCCTTGTTGTACATGGTGTAGTTCCAGACGTTCACCGCAAGAAACTGGGGCGGCCCCGCATGCTTGATATAGAGACTGAGGTAGCGTTCCAGGTGCGTGAAGTCGGGCACGAGGTTGCCGCCTTCGCGGCGAAAGACGATGATCGGATCGTCGCCGAAGACCCCCTTGGAGACCGCCGAAACGCCCAGCACCTTGTTGCCCGTCTGCCCCATGATCTCAAACGACTTCTCCATGAGCGCGAAATGCCGGTCGGACCACAGCGGCACATTGTAGAATCCCGCCACGGCCTCGGGCGATTGCAGCAGGCTGACGCAAGTGCGCCACTGGCCGGGATCCGGGATCTTCCAGGCATGGACCGTGAGCGCGACGGGGACGTCGATTTGTTTGTCGGCCCAGGGGAGCGTGAGGGTGCCCTTGTACCGGCCGGCCTTCGCTTCGGCCGGCACCTTCACGGTCACGAACACCGGATGCACCTTGCGGCCCGATAGAGGCTCCTCGTGAAGCGGAACGTATTGGGGAGCCGGATCGGCATAGCGGATTTGCACCTTCCCGGCGGGAATCGTGCCGCCATCCGCCGACCGCAGATCGGTGATTCTGCACGGGGGGCCGGCGAACTCCTCGGCCGCCGTGACGATCGCTTGGGCCGAGGCCACCCCGTTGCGCGGCGCCGCTAGCTCGAGCGTGCCATTTTGGACCCCGGGCAAAGGGAGGCCCTCGGTAGAAACCTTCTGCACGGCGCTCGCCGGCCGGACTTGAACTCCGGCCGGCGCGTTGGCCGCCTGCGCGGCGGTTGTGCCCGGCCCGCTCAGCAACACGGCCAACGCTATCGGCAATGCCGCCAAGGTCGCTGCGGTCTGCCGGCGCATCGGACAGGAATTCGAAGACCGACGGTTCATCGTTGATATCTCCTTTGGAAAGCCTGCCGCCTGCGTCAGGCTACTTGCGGGCGTAGAACATAATGGTCACGGGACGCGATATCTCCTTGATGTCGCCAATCGTAGTAACGGCGTACAGCACGTGCAGTCCCGGCGGAAGTCCCGCCGCACTTGCTCGGAAGGGATTGCCATCGGACCGCGGGAGGACCTCGAGCGGCTTGGTGTCGGCGTAGAATTCGATCTTCAGGTCTTTGGCGATCCGCCCGCTGGCGACGATCTCGAAGGGTTCGGCGGCGGGCAGGCTCGAGTTGTGCATCTCGGGGGGCTGGGCGTGCCCGATGGCGCCGCCGTCAAAGGCCGGAAAACACAGCACCGTGAAAGGATTGAAGGAAACGAAGGCCTGCCAGGTCCGCGCCAGCCGCTCGGTGGGCATCCAGCAGACCAACTTGGCATCGCCCCGGTAGCCCTTGGCCGGGAACACGGGCGGGTAATTGCTGGGTTGCGGGTCGATCCAGGAATCGGCCACGCACAGCCAGCCGTCCTCGTCCTTGAGCCGGTTGAGCTTCGCCGGGCCGGCAGAGAAGTCGTGCCCGGCCGGCACGCGGAGCTCGGTGCAGTCGACGAAGAACGGAAAGAGCAGCGACGAGTCGCGGCAGGGCCGGTGCTGGGCCAGCCAGACAGGGGCATTGGCCGAGGGGAGGCGGCGCTGGCGGGCTTCGCCCATGAGCCCTTTGGCCGTGCTGAAGTGCGA
This sequence comes from Thermoguttaceae bacterium, assembly GCA_050014815.1. Taxonomy (GTDB): domain Bacteria; phylum Planctomycetota; class Planctomycetia; order Pirellulales; family Thermoguttaceae; genus JBEKCP01. The sequence continues at coordinate 2,118 of JBEKCP010000159.1, forward strand.
GCTGCCGCTGTCCTTCGACCCGTAAAGGTGCAGGTACGGTATCCATTCCAGCGGGTCGCCCGGTTTGGGAAGATTGAAGCCGCCAAGCGAGTGCGTGAGGCATACGGCCCGGTCCGGCAGTCGCTCGCCGGCCCATAGCGCGCCGGAGCCCGCCGCCGACATGCCGGTGGTCATGAAGGGCAGGTTCCGGAGCCAGGGGATGCCGGCCACCTTGCCCAGCGCCTCCATGGTCGCCAGGTAGTCGAAGACAGGTCCGCCGGCCCGCACGATTCCGTAATGCGCCAGCAGCGATGTATCGTCGGTGAACCGGTCGCTCTTGTAGGCGCCTTCGGCTTGCTTGATGCTGCCGTCGGCGTTGACCCATTGCGGCGGCAGGCGGAGCATGTCCTTCGGATCGACCTTGGCGCCGGCGAAGGAGAACGTCGAGCCGTCGGCCATGAGGGTTTCCTTCTGGCCGGGGGTCCAGAAGACCGCGCGGATGGCCTTGCGGTCCATAGAATCGGGAATGAGGATAAACCCCGTGCGATGCCCTTCGCTGGGCGGCGACTTCTCCAGCACCGTGGCAAAGTACATGGTACACGGCTGCATGGGCGCATACTCCTTGAAATTGGCAGGGGTTTCCTTGGAGGCATCGGCCGCGGCCGAGTCATCGGCGAAGGAGATGTTGTCGAACGTCACGGGCAGGCTGGCCGCGGGGCCGGCGGTGACCTCCAGCCCCACCCACAGCTTGGCGGCCATCAAGACGGCCTTGTACGGGAACTGCTCCCAGGCCTTGCCGTCGGGCGACACGTACATGTCGACGTACGGGTAGCGGCGGACGAGTTTCAGCCAGAGGCCCTCGGGCTTGTCGAACCGCTTGTCGATGCCGACCTTGAACGCGCGGGACCATTCGCAGTGCGTGTCCATCGCGATGAGGTGCCGGGCGAACCACTCCGCGCAGCGGTGGATCTCGGCGGCGTCGTAGCGGGCGTGGACGGCGCGTTCGTAACCCTTTAGCCCTTCGCGGAGAGTGATGCCGAACCTGGCATTCCTCATCTCAGCCGGCACCTTGGCGATGCGGGCGATGAACGTGAAGTTCGTTGCCGGGGTCTGGAAGCCGGCGAAGGCCCCCTCGTCGCGCCCGCCCCACGAGTCGCGGCCGCTGCCGTTGACCGTGATCGCGCCGTCCGCCGCGGCGCTCACAACGGCCGGCGCCGGCCCGGGCGCGCCGAGGACGTATCCTTCGAGTTTGGGCGCCTCCGCCCCAAGCGGCGGCGGGGCCATCGCCGCGACGAAAAGGAGCAGCATGGCGAATTGGAAACCGAGTTTCATGGATCCGAACATAAGTCACCTTCACATTGTAGGGTGGGTCGACGGGCACCATGCGCAGCATGGTCGGCGAGCCCCACCAGAAACGGGCCAAGTTTGCAATGGTGGGGCTCGCTTCGCTCGACCCACCCTACTGAGAGAGCACGAGGTCGATGTAACACGCGGCCGTCCAGCCGTAGTTGTGGGTCTTCAGGCCCACGCCGGTCTCCGGGTGGTAGCACTCCCAGAAGAGCGGCCACTTCTCAATCAGATCGAGGGTTTTCTGGCGGAGGGCTTCGGCTTCTTTCCGGAACCCGCACCGCTGGAGGCCGCGGATGGCGTGCCAGTTCACGTTGATCCACGTCTGCCCCTGCCAGAGTCGGCCGCCGGGCCGATAGGCCGGGTCGCTCAAGGCCACGGTCGGCAGGGGCCACGCCGCGCCGAACGTTTTCGGATCGCCGATGAACTTGAGCGAGCCGCGGGCCTGCTCCGGCGAGGCAATGCCGACCCAGAGGGGAAGGTAGATCACGGGCGAGAGGCGGGGGCTCACCGAGCCATCGGGCCGGGTGTCGTTGAAGACGCCCAGCTTGGGATCGTAATGGATCGCGCGGACCAGCGCGGCCAGGGCGTCGGCCTTGGCATTCCAATCGCGGGCTTCGTCCTCGCGGCCCAGCGAGCGGGCCATCTGGGCAAGTTCCACGCGGTCCAGGTAGAGGTAACAGTTCAGATCCAGGGCTTCCTTGGCCCCGCCGTCGGCCCAGCGGGGCGAGTTGTCCCAGCCGGCGTCCATGCCGTTCCAGACGCACAGTCCCCGATCGCCCTTGGTATTGGCGAGGAACCATTCGTGGTTGCGCTGGAAACGCTGGTAGAAGTCGGCCAAGGCCTTGCGGACCGACTCCTTCTCCCCCGGCGCGGCCGCCACCTCGAAGAGCCGGTTGGCGGCGAGGGTCAACATGCCGGGCGCCTGGACGCCGTGCTGGCCGGTCTTCTTGGGGCCGTCCTTGAAGACCTCCCGCGGGAGCCGGCCGGACTCCTCCTGGGCGTGCAGCAGGACTTCGATCTGCCACAGGGCGAGCTGGCGGGCCTTGGGCCCTCCGTAAGCCAGGCCGAGCACGTTGTAGCCCGTATCCCAGATCCAAATGCCACGCAGGTATCGGAAGCCGGGGCCGATGATGGGATGGGTCCACCACGGGCCCTGGGCCGGCTGGGTATCGAGCCAGAAGGTGGCCCAGGCGCGGAGCAGTGCGGCCCGGCGCTGGGGCGGGACGCCCGCCGGCGCCGCGGGCGATTCGTCCATCCATTCTTTGAGCGTCAGATAGGGCCTGGCGTCGGGCTTCTCGATCCGCAGATCTCGGATGATGCCTTGCAGGTCGGCTTGCGTGACGCCGGGCTGGGGCGACTGTGCCGCGGCGACGGCTGCGCTCACTGCGACGAAGATCGGCGTGAAAAAAAGGAATCGATACATGGGGATCTGTCTCTTCGTTACTCCGGCTTCATCACCAGGTCGATGTACAGTGCGGCCGTCCAACCGTAGTTCTTGCTTCCCAGGCCGTCGCCCGTGTGCGGGTTGTAATACTCGTAGATGACCGGCGTGCGGGCAACGAGGTCGAGCGTCTTGTTGCGCCGCCGCCGCCCAGGTCCAGGACCAGTTCTTTGCCGGCCCCGCGCGCGGGCGGATCCTTGGCGTCGGCGGCCAAAGCGGTCGTGGCGCCGGCGAGCAGCATCGCCACGCAGGTGAACAGTTTTTTGATCGACATGGCACATCTCCTGGGCACGGTTTGTGGGCGGCGATCTTCCAAGGATTATACACGATTCCGGGAAAGTGCGCGAGCCTTCGGCTTCATTTCCCCGCCGGCTTCATCTCCAGCGGGTAGTAGTCTGGCAACCGTCGCTCATCAGAATGATCACCTTCTGGGTGAACTGTGTGGTGCGGCCTTCCGTCTGCAAGGCATTCTGCGCCGAGGCGATCGCGCCACCGATGTAAGTCAAAGCCATGGGCGACGAAATACTCAACCCGCCTCGGACTTCGTGGCGGTCACTTGCGCGGCCGAGTAGGGTGTGGCGTTGGCGGTGAACAGCACCGTTCCGTTGCTCTGCAACGAGGCGCTGCCGAACACGATGTCGGCATCCTGCGGGATGAGCGGTTTATTGTCCGGCTGATCTGCATCGGTTTTCCTTGGCACACTCCTATTCGTGTCTCCAATGCTCCAGTTCCCGAAGGGCCGACAGCGGATGCGACTGGAGGAGTGAAAGGGCCATGTGGCAGAAGATATGACAGCAGTCGCGGCAGGCCGGGATCTCGCCGAAGCGCCGGCGGGCCGCGCGCAGGGCCTCGAAGTAGTTGCCGGCCTCCAACAGGTTGATCTCCGCCTGTTTCCGTTCCAGGCAGGGGTAATACATGCGGCCGTCCGGCCGGATCACGGGCATCAGGAGCGGAAGACAGCGGAAGGCGCGGAAGTCGCGGATTCCCAGCAGGTACGCGGGAACGCCAAGGATGCCGCGATGCGACCGTTTCATGGCCAGCGTCCGGTCGATCAACTGCCGATAGACCTCGTTGGCCCGCAGTGCCGGATTGACAGAGGTGCCCACGATCTCGGGCGATAGCTGAAAGCCCAACCCTCGGCCCATGGCGAACTGGAGAACCTGGCCCACCTCCGCCAGATTGTCCGGCGTGGCCACGGCAGCCAACACCAATTTCGTATCCGTCCGGCGGCAGGCGGTCAAAGCATAATCCAGCGTTGCAAGGATCTCCTCGGCCACGTCGCGCGGACGTCCGATCACCTTCGCCAGGCAAGAGGGCTCAAGCGTGTCGAGGCTGAGCACCAGGACGCCGGTATACCGCAGCAGATCCCCGCGGCGGACGAGTCCGATGCCTTTCGTGTTGAGCACCGTACGGAAACCGATCGAATGGGCGTGGGCCAGGATCTCTTCCAAGTCCTCGCGCACGAGCGGCTCGCCGCCGGTCACGTCAAGAGTATCACCGGCGGGCCGAAGGACCGAAAGCAAACGCCGCGCGTCTGCCGTATCCAATTCCGGCACCGGATCTTCCTTGAACCGCTTGCCGTCGCCGTCACAACAATAGCGACAGCCCAACTCGCAGCGATGGGTGACGTAGTAGGAGAACAGTAGCGGGCGGATCGGCTGCCGGCCCGTCCACACGCGGCCAAGGTTGCGGATGTAGTTCGCGACGAAGCTCATAATTAAAAAATGACTATTAAAAAATGGGAGGGATGCCGTTCGTCTCTCATCTTTCAATCCCCATCTTTTAATCCTCCCTTCCCTGTGTCAATGGTCGTGAATTGAACGCGGCTGGGAGTGATGTTTATCCACTGGATTGCGTGGAGAGCGGTGTGCTCGCCGAACCGGTGCAGGTGAGACTCGAAAGCGAGGCTGTCGTCCGGACCGAAGGACGTGACTCGCAGGGCGACATTTGGTTTTGCAAGCCGGACCGGCTGCCTTCCCAGGCTTCGCGGTCCTACCCGGATCTCGATGTCGGCGAGCGGCTCGGCTGCGCGGCCGCAGAAATGGGCCGCCACCTCCTCGTATAGCGCGATGTCGAGCGCCGTACCCCAGTCGCGCAGAACGGCGATCATGCGATCCTTCAGGCCGCCTGTCCCCATATCCCGCCATCGCTGATCGTCTATGGCAAAGGCAATGCGGTCGGCATGGATCAAGGTAGCATTGACGAATTCGTGTTGCACGCGTTCGGTGCGGAAGTTGACGATCTTTCCGTGTGCCGCCTCGGCGAGCAGAAGATAGTTCAGCAGTTGTCCGCGGTGGCGGGAGTTCAGCCCCTCCACCGCCTTTAGCTCGATGATCGCGCCGCCATCGACCACCAGGTCAAGGTAGTACACTTTCCTGAATGTTTCGAAGACGGCTTCCACGGGCACTTCCGTTTGGGCATCTGCAAGCCGGAAGGCCATTTCCCGCTGGTAGATTTTCTCGTCGAAGCACCGTCCGAGTTCGCGGTGTACCTCGAATGCGCAGCGCATGACCTCGTAGGCGATTTCGCCGAACTCCTTCTGGTCGAGCCGCCGTATCTTCGCCCCCAGCAGTACAGGCATGGCTCTCTCCCCTTATCTTTTAATCACGATATTTTAATTTGATCTCCGTCTGCCCGCAACATTGTACACGCAGGCGGGCATGAGTGTGCCGTCCGGCTGGGGATAGCCGTTGCAGCATCGCCGCACCCGGGCCAGGTCGAAGGTGTCTGCGTCCTGAAAGGCATGGATAAAGATTGTCTTGACCCGCCGTTCCGTCGAACTGAACGCCTCCCGTGGCTCGAAATGCCCTGAAGGCATCGCATCAAGCATGCTGCGCAAAGTTTTCAAGACCCGCTCCTGCACGCAGGGGCAAAGGTCCACGCCTCCGCTCCAGAGGTCATAAAGCATGTCCTTCAACCGATCGTGCTCTTCCTCGTCGAGTCCGAAGACGGTCCGGTTAGCCAGCACGTCGAGCCGCTGCGGGGCCTCCATCAGGCGGCTGAGCGCAATCGTTCCGCCACCGTCGAGCACCAGGTAATAGGCCAGGCTGAAACACAACGGATGACTGCACGGCAGAGGCGAGAAATCATCGGGCCGAACAATCGCCGGGCTTGCCTCGCCCATGAGCTGGACGACCTCGGGAATCGTCATCCGTTTTGCGATTGCGGCGAGCTGTCGTCCCCGGCCGACAAACGCAAGCGGTTGGATCATAAGGCTGACGACGTGCGGCCGGGAGAACAGGCAATCGAGGACGGCGGCCACCTGGTTGTCGTTCACGCCGCCGGCCAGGGTCATGGTAAGCGACGTGGATATGTCGGTATCGCCAAGCAGATCCAGTACTCGCAGCTTCTCGGCGCGGAGCGGTCGGCCGCGGAGCACTCGATAGGCCGTGTCCGAAAGCCCGTCGAATTGCAGCGAAACCACGACGTTCCGCTGTCGAAGCTGGCGAACCAGGTCCGGCTGGGCCAAGAGCGTCAGGCCGTTGGTCGAAATGCTTACGCGCACAATTTCGGCCCGGGCCAGGGCATTGTCGACAAAAGCCGGCAATTCAGGGTGCAGCAAGGGCTCTCCGCCCGAGAGGTTGAGAACGTCGATTTGCCGCTCGGCCGCGATGAGCCGGTCGAGCAGACGGTTGAAGTCGGCGAGGCTCATGTCCCATGGGTGGCCCGCGTTGACGAGGCACGCCGGACAGGCCAGGTCGCAACGCGAGGTGATCTCGACGATCGGCATGCAGAGGTGCTGCTCGTGGCGCGAGCAGAAGCCGCAACCACTTGGACACGCCGCGGCTGCGTTGCCGGCGAACTCCCGCGGAATCCACGCCGGCTTGACGCAGCGGAGCGTGCGCAGGTAATCCTCGACGTCGGCCCGCACACGGCTACGGCTGGAACCATGCTCGGGGCAGAACTTCTCGAAGTAGACGTCACCCGCCTCTTCGACCACCTTGGCTGGGACTATCGCCCGGCACGTCTCGCACACGCTGTGGGTCATGCCGAGCGTCCTCATGGTTGCCTGTCCCCGCTTGTGTGGGTGACGAAGAACCGTTCGTCTTGCATCCGGTAGAACAGGTTGTAAGTGCAGGCGGGGACCAATCGACCTGGCTCCGCCGGCACCAGGTCGGGGCAGAGCATCGCCCGGGAGCAGTCGAACGTGTCTTCATCCATGTGGGCGTGGAGATAGATGGTTCGCACGCTGGCCTCAGCCGCTCGCTGACGTTGGAAATCATCCAGGGCCCGCCCGGCCGGGTAAAGCCGCTCGACCAACTGCCGCAGTGTGGCCAGTTGCTCGGTCTGGCCGGCAGCATAGAGTTGATTGATCGCCTCGGCGAAGAAATCCTCGGCAGCAGCGGGCCGCAGCAAGTACGAATCTTCCAGCAGCCGCCGGATCTCTTCCTTCGGGGCGAAACGCACGAAGGGCAGCAGCCGCTCGCCGCTCTTGAGCAGGTACGAAACCAGGTAGCACAACGGGTGTGCGGAGGGCCGGGTGATGAAATCGTCCGGCGCCAGCGTGCCGCCGGACTCGCGGCAGACGATTCGCGCAGCCTCATCGACGGGAATATGCCTGGCTCGCGGGAACTGCCCGCCCCCTTGCCCCGTGTACGTCATGGTCTGCACGGTCAGGCTGAGAATGTGGTCGTGCTGCCGCATGAGTTGCAGGACGCGGCCCACGGCATCTTCCGTCACGTCGCGGATGAGGACGTGGAGCAACGTCATGCGGGCGCCGGCCCGAGCGAGGTTCTCGATCGCCTGCTGCTTGACGGCCGTGAGGTCGCGGCCGTGCAGGCGGCGGCTGATCTCGGGATCGAACGTATTGAGCGAGAGGATGACGTAGACGTCCAGCTCCGCCAGCCGCCGGCAGAGGTCGTAATCCTCCGCCAGGCGGACGCCGTTGGAGTTCATCGTGATCCGTCCGATCTCGGGGCGACGGCAGACGCGGAGGACTTCAAGCAGGTCGGGGTGCAGCGTCGGCTCGCCGCCCGTGAGGTTGATCACATCAACGCGCCCCGATGCCGTGATGATCCAGTCGACGGTACGCTTCATTTCCTCGACCGGAATGTGCCACGTGCGGTCCTCGCGGTTGTACGTGAAACAGATGGGGCACCGCAGATTGCAGGAGTTGGTGATCGAGAGCACGGGGAGCTGGCAGGGTGAG